>CALZOH010000122.1 GCA_945827465.1 uncultured Prevotellaceae bacterium | reverse complement strand
GGAAAAGCTTGCTGCGTTTTGCGGCAGGCTTTCAACGATAATATACTCGCTGCCGTCATTTTCCGTTCGCTCACATCAGGGCGTATGCGATACGCCCCTACAGTTTTCGGCGAAAAACTTATACGAAACAACGCTATTCATCACCGTATCCCCCAACGAATAAATAGTAAATATGTAGGGGCGTATCGCATACGCCCTCCACATGGGCGAATATGACAAACAACGGAACTGTTCAAAATGGAATGGATGGGGAAAACCTTGCTGCGTTTTGCGGCAGGCTTTCAACGATAATATACTCGCCGCCGTCATTTCCTGTTCGCTCACGTGAGGGCGTATGCGATACGCCCCTACATTTTTTGGCAAACAAGATATCATATGCCTGCTGCCGTCATTTCCTGTTCGCTCACGTGAGGGCGTATGCGATACGCCCCTACAGTTTTTGGCAAACAAAATATAATATGCCTGCCGCCGTCATTTCCTGTTCGCTCACCTCAGGGCGTATGCGATACGCCCCTACAGTTTTTGGCAAACAAGATAAAATATGCCTGCCGCCGTCATTTCCTGTTCGCTTACGTGAGGGCGTATGCGATACGCCCTCACAGTTTTTGGCGAAAAACAAAATATATAATGGTAACTTTGCCGGCGTATTTTGCAATCGTTTCGGGTGATGGGTCTGCTGTGGCGAATGGATCGATTTGACTCCCCCGGACGGCGCGCTGACTTCTAAAATGATTGAAGTATGAAGAATAAGAAGATGCTTTCCGTTGTGCAGGTGACCGCCTCTGCCTTTTTGGGCGGCCGTATCCGGCAGATCCGGATGAAAGTGAATGGCCGATGAGTGTTTCTCCCACGTTACATCCCATTATGTTTGCCGGAACAGGCAGCGATGTGGGGAAAAGCATTATTGCAACGGCTTTTTGCCGAATTTTTAAGCAAGACGGCTTTCGCCCAGCTCCTTTCAAGGCCCAGAATATGGCGCTCAATTCTTATGCCACTCCCGAGGGGCTGGAGATTGGGCGGGCTCAAGCGGTGCAGGCCGAGGCGGCCGGCGTGGCTTGTCATACCGACATGAACCCTTTGCTCCTTAAACCTCAGAGCGACCGAACGGCTCAGGTGGTCTTGAACGGTCGGCCGATGGGCCATCAAGATGCTTACAGCTATTTTCGCAAAGAGGGGCGCGAGGTGTTGCGAAACGAAGTGCATGCCGCCTTCGACCGCCTGGCTGCTCGTTTTAATCCGGTGGTGCTTGAAGGGGCCGGCAGCTTGGCCGAGGTGAACCTTCGCGATACTGACCTGGTGAATATGTCGATGGCCCTCCATGCCCACGCCGATGTGATACTGGTGGGCGATATCGACCGGGGCGGCGTGATGGCGAGCGTCTACGGTTCGTTGCTCCTGCTCACTCCCGAGGAACGCAAGCGCGTGAAGGGCATTTTGATTAATAAGTTCCGTGGCGACATCCGCCTGTTTGAGTCGGGCGTGAAAATATTGGAAGAGCTCTGCGGCATTCCCGTGTTGGGCGTGGTGCCTTATTATCACAACATCTATATTGACGAGGAAGATTCGGTGGCCCTGGCGACCAAGTCGGTGGAGGCTGAACGGGGTCGGGTGAACGTAGCCGTGGTGCTGCTGCGCCATATGAGCAATTTCACCGACTTTAACATGCTGGAGCGTGACCCGCGGGTGCACCTGTTCTATACCAACAATGTCACTGAACTGGCCAAGGCCGACATCATCCTTTTGCCGGGAAGCAAGAGCACGATAGACGATCTCTGTGAACTGCGGCGGAACGGCGTGGCCCGGGCCATCCTCCAGGCTCATCGCAACGGTGCCACGGTGATGGGCATCTGTGGCGGTTACCAGATGATGGGCATGCAGGTGCTCGACCCCGATCGCGAGGAAGGCGAAGTGGAACTGATGCCGGGGCTCGGACTGCTGCCGGTGGTGACGCGCATCACGGGAGAGAAGGTAACGCGCCGGGTGACGTTCTGTCGCGAAGGCGATGAGGCCACTCCTCTTGAAGGATATGAAATCCACATGGGCGTCACGCTTCCGCAGGACGGAGCCACCCTTCAGCCGCTCAACCGCATGCAGGGCGGAGAACCCGAAGGATGCCGCGTCGACGACCGCTGTATGGGAACCTACATTCACGGCATTCTCGACAATCCCTCGTTTGTGGACTTCCTGCTCCGGCCCCATGCCGACCGATGGACGACAGAAGAGGCTGCGGCCTTCGATTACCACCGATTTAAAGAAGAACAATACGACCTGCTGGCCGACCACGTGCGCCGCCACGTCAACCTGCCGCTGGTCTATCAAATACTCACCCACGACGATGATTAAAGGACATGGCGACGATGCCTATCAATACGGCGGCCCGATAACGGCCAACTTCAGTTCTAATGTCTACGGCCGCGTTGACCTGACAGGGCTCAAGCAGCATTTGTGCAGCAGCATAGACCTCATCGGGTCTTATCCCGAGCCGGAGCCCTATACGTTAGAAGCCCGGCTGGCCCGCCGGTTGCAGTTGCAGCCCGACGAAGTGTGTGTCACCAACGGCGCCACCGAAGCCATCTATCTGACGGCGCAAACCTTTCGGGGCACGGGTTCGGCCATCCTTCAACCCACCTTTAGCGAGTATGCCGATGCCTGCCGCATGCACGGTCATCGGGTCACTTCGCTCTACCTGTTGCCCTCGCAGCAAAACCGCTATCGCCTGCCGGCCGACGTGGGAATGCTATGGCTCTGCAATCCCAACAATCCTACGGGGCAGGTCGTCCCGAAGGAAGAGCTGACGCAGTTGGTGGAGCAGAATCCAGACGTCTGTTTTGTCGTTGACCAATCCTACGAATGTTTTACGCAAGCCCCCTTGTTCACAGCAGCCGAAGCCGCCGCTTATCCCAATGTGCTGCTGCTTCACTCCCTGACCAAGCGTTATGCCGTTCCCGGTCTGAGGCTGGGCTATGCAACGGGATGTGGCCCCCTGCTCCGGCGCTTGCGCACCCATCGCATGCCGTGGTCGGTCAACCAGCTGGCCATTCAGGCCGGCCTGTACCTGTTGGACCATCCGCAGGAAGCCCCGCTCGATGTGGCCGCCTGTCTGGCCGAAGCCCGGCGCCTGCGCAGGCAGTTGCAGGAGTTGCGGGTGATGGACGTGTGGGAAACCGAGACCAACTTCATGCTCGTTTGTCTGCACTGCGGCAAGGCGTCGGCCCTGAAAGACTATTTGGTCCGTCGGCATGGCATCCTGATACGCGACGCCTCGAACTTTGAGGGACTCGATGAGCGCTTCTTCCGCATTGCAGCGCAAACGGCCGAAGAAGACGACCGCTTGGTTCGGGCTATTGCGCAATGGTTAAAAGAGTAGGGCGATGAACGGAGAAATGATGACGATCTCTTTATGGCTGGCGTGGATGCTCGACCTTTGCTTGGGCGACCCCGCCGGGTGGCCGCATCCCGTTGTAGGCTTTGGCCGACTGATTGCCCGTGGCGAGCGTGTCCTCAACCGGGGGCGGCAACGCCGGCTGAAAGGAGGCCTGATGGCGCTGGCGCTGGTGGGAGGCACCTATGGAGTGACGGCAACTGTGTTAGGCTGGGTGCCGGCGGTGGTGAAGTGGCCGCTGTGCGCCGTGCTCATATTTTATTGCCTGGCCGGTACTACGCTGATCAGAGAAGTGAAGGAAGTATTCCGGGCTGTCGACCGCTCGTTAGAAGAAGGTCGCCGACAGGTAGCCCGCATCGTGGGGCGCGACACCACCCAACTTACGGCGCAGGAAGTGAGGACGGCGGCCCTCGAAACCTTGGCCGAGAACTTGAGCGACGGCGTGATAGCCCCCTTGTTCTGGTATGCCCTTCTGGGTGTGCCCGGCATGTTGGCCTACAAAATGGTGAACACGCTCGACTCGATGATAGGCTATCGCAACCGGCGCTACCTGCACTTCGGTTGTGTGGCAGCCCGGCTCGACGACGTGGCCAACTACGTTCCGGCCCGACTCACGGCCCTGCTGATGGTAGCCGTATCGGGCAAAATCGGTTTGTTAAGTTTTGTGTGGAAATATGGCCGACGTCACGCCAGTCCCAATTCGGGCTATCCCGAAGCAGCCTTAGCCGGCATCCTTGATTGTCGCTTCGGCGGACCGCATGACTATTTCGGTCAGGAAGTCTGGAAACCGTTTATCGGCCACAACGACCGCCTGCTGACCACGCGCGACATGCAACTGGCCGTGCGCATCAATCGCAGGGCCGAAGTGGTAATGATTGTCTTGGTGACGCTGCTCTTCTTGTTGTTGTAAGGAAGGAAAACTCGTTCCGCTGTTTTTCAGATACAGATTTTTATAATACCGCCATACGGCGTCAGAGCGTTGAAGGCTTCTTCCGGTTTCACTTCTCCGGCGTAAATTTGGGCGCAAAGCAAAACGCCGCCGTGGGCAAACACAGCCACGCGCCGAAGGGCCGACGCCTTCAATTCGTTCAAAAAGGCGGCCACTCGCTCATATTGCATGCGGAATGATTCGCCGTGTGTGGCGGCGGTGTTCAGATAATCGTCATACCATTCCTGCAGGCGTCGGTCGCTGATGTCGTCGAAGCGCTGCATCTCCCAGTCGCCGAAGTTGATTTCCAAAATGCGCCTGTCGCGCTTCGCGTAGCCGTAGCCGCAATAGTCGGCAAGGCGGGTGCAACGGCTCAGCGGACTGGTGAAGACGGCGTCGAAAGGAGCGTGGCGTTGCAGTGCTTCGCGAGTGGCGGCAGCTTCTTCTTCAAAAGAGTTTCGGAGCGGAACATCGCTTTGACCGTAACAGGTGCCCGGAGCCACGTCAACCGAAGTGTGGCGGATGAGAATAACGTCCATATTATATAAGGATAAGCGAACAAAGGTAAAAAGCCAACTCACAGAGCAGGAAGGTAGCACCGCAGCAGTCGCCGGTATATCCTTGCAGCCGCCGCTTCATGATGTGCAAAAGCAGCAATAGCACTAAGAGTGAACCCAGACAGGCCCACCACAAGCGGTGCGGCAGCCAAAGGCAGGCCGGCAAGAGGCCGCCCGCCAGATTGATCACAAATTCTCGGTGACTCATTCGGTTGTAGACCACCTTGGCCTTGCTCTCTTCTTCCTTGCGGGCGTAGGGCAGCGCATTGATGACCTGCGAAGCACAACACTTGGCCCAGCAGTCGCCACACACCAAGAGCGTGCAAAGCAACGGCAGCGACAGACAACTCATCTGCATCATCAGCAGAAAATAGATGATGAGGCCAATCACTCCGTAAGTGCCGATGTGGGAATCCTTCATAATGGCCAGCGTGCGTTCTCGCGTGGTGCCGCCGCCAAAGCCGTCGAAGAAGTCGGCCAGCCCGTCCTCGTGCAAACAGCCGGTGACAAGCAGCCTGACCGTCAAGGCCACTATCCAGGCAGCCGCAAGGGGCATCACCTGGGCGCACAGCCAAAGACTGGCCGCCATCAGACCGCCCGTGAGCCATCCCACCAAAGGCCAGTAAGGGACTACGTGCTTGAAACACTCGCCCGGTACATCCCTGAGTCGCCAGAACGGGAGCCGAGTGAAGAAAATAAGAGCCGCTAAGAGGTGCATGAATCAGAAGTATTTGGTGATGGAAGCGCCTGCAAAGCTGTCCATCTCGTTAATCATTCTTACGGCAGAGTCGAGAATGGGGTAGGCGCAAATGGCCCCCGTCCCTTCGCCCAGTCTCAGGCCCAAATGGAGCAGCGGCTTAGCTTGAAGGGCGTCGAGCACCAAGCGGTGTCCGGACTCGTCGCCGCAATGGCCGAAGACGGCGTAGTTCAACACTTCGGGATAGAGCTGCCGGGCTGCCAGCATGCAGTTGGTCATGATGAAGCCGTCAACGAGAATCACCATCTGTAGTTCGGCCGCCTGCAACATGGCGCCAACGGCCATCACCATTTCGTATCCGCCGAAATAGCGGATGATGTCTGTGGGCGCACCGTCACCCTGATAGTTGTCGAGGGCCGCTTTCAATACCTCATACTTACGACGGATGCCGGCATCGTCGAGGCCGCTGCCGGCACCTACACATTGCTGCAGGGGGATATCGGTGAAACAAGTCATCCAGAGCGACGAGGCCGACGTGTTGCCAATGCCCATTTCTCCGAAACTAAGTAGGTTGCTGCCTTCGGCGTGGCATTGGCGCACCAGTTCGGCGCCGCGTTCAATGCAGAGTTCCATCTCTGCTTCGGTCATGGCCGCTTCGTAGCGGAAGTTGCGAGTACCCTTCCTCACCTTCCTGTCAATGATGCCTCGGTCGGTGGGTAAGTCGTAGTCCACGCCGGCGTCGACCACCTTCAGCTTGAAACCGTGTTGACGGCACAGAAAGTTGACACCGCCGTTGCCGTGTGTAAAGTGAATGGTTTGCTGCCAGGTCACTTCGCGCGGCGACACGCTGACGCCTTCGGCTTCGATGCCGTGGTCGGCGCAGAAAATGATGTTTTGCGGATGCTTCAGAGAGGGTGTGAGGGTTTGCTGAATCCAGCCCACCTGCAGGGCCAGTTCTTCCAGCCGTCCCAGCGAACCTTTGGGCTTGGTCAGATTGTCTATTTTGGCGCGCAAGGACGGGATGATGGAGGCGTCGGGGCGATGGATGTGAAATGTCTTCATGTGATTATTTTATTTTTAATGGAATGCCACAAACCATCATTATCACTTCGTCAGCCTGAGCGGCGATGTATTGGTTCATCCAGCCTTGCAGGTCGGTGAACTTGCGTTGCAGTTCGTTCTCGGAAGTGCCGCCTAAACCAATCTCGTTGGTCACGAAGATAAAGGTGGCGTCTTGCGCCGTAAAACGATTGAATTCCTCCTTGACGGCTTTGAGTGAACTATCGACGTGCCCTTGCAGGTCGAAGAAGAAGTTCGTGCACCACAAGGTGACGCAGTCAATCAGCACCACTCTGCCGCTGACGTCGTGCCGGCTCAGTTCTTTTTCTTCTTCCAAGTTGGTCCATTCCGGACCGCGGGCTTCTTGATGGCGGATAACCCTTTGGCGGAACTCTTCGTCCCATACGCGGGCCGTGGCCATGTAAACGGGATTGGGAGAAAGGCTCAAAGCCAACTTTTCGGCATACGAACTTTTTCCGGAACGTGCTCCTCCGGTGATGAGTATGATTCGTTTCATGCAATGATTTGTTTTCAGGATGCTCATTCGGTCTCGTCCTAAACTGTGCCTGCTCAGCGCAGGGGTGGGCCGAATCAGCCGGCAGCAAAGTTACTTCTACTTTTTGGGAATGCGGCGGTGTTCATCCCATTTTTTTTGTGTAAGTTTGCGCGGTAAAAATTAACAGATGGACCATTTCTCTTCACAATTATTGGAACGTGCGGTGAACGCTTTGTCTGATTTGCCCGGAGTAGGGCGCAAGACAGCATTGCGTTTGGCCCTCCATATCCTCCGCCAAGATCGGGAATCCGTTCAGACGTTCGCCTCAGCCATACTTGACTTCCGCAATCAGGTGAAGTATTGCAAAGTTTGTCACAACTTGTCTGATACCGACGTGTGCGAAATCTGTTCGCAGCCCCGGCGCAACCGCCGCTTGATTTGTGTAGTTGAAAATGTGCAGAATGTCCTGGCCATTGAAAACACTCAGCAGTACGACGGCCTTTATCATGTGTTGGGCGGAATTATTTCGCCCATGGATGGCATTGGTCCCAAGGATCTTGAGATAGATTCATTGGTCGAGCGCGTGTCGGCCGGTGATGTCGACGAAGTGATTATGGCGCTGAGCCCCACCATGGAGGGCGACACGACATGTTTCTATCTGTCTCGGCGTCTGGAGGGCTTGCCCATTCGTCTCACCACCATTGCCCGTGGCGTTTCTGTGGGCGACGAATTGGAGTATGCCGACGAACTGACCTTGGGGCGTTCCATTGTCAATCGCGTTTCGTTTCATCAATCTTCCAACTGAATCATGGCTTCATCCCGTATTATATCTCGCCTTTCTTGGCTCTTGCCGCCTTCATTGCTCACCTTGCTTATCGTGGTTGCTTTGATCGTGATGTTCAGTTTCCCGTGGGCCGCTTCGGCCGAAGTGTCGCCACTCGTTGCCTATTGCTGTCAGCTGTCGGTGGTAGTAGTAAGTTTGGCATCGGTCTATTTCGGGTTGAAGTTGTTTCGTTTTAAGCGCCTTTTACCGGCAAGAGTTTTTTCGTCGAAGAAAACCTATCTGAAATGGTGCCGCTTCAGGATGGTGTGGCTCATGCTTGTTTCGGCCATGGCCTTGTGGGTAGCTTCTTGGTTGGAAGATGTCTCATTGCTTTGGTGCGCGTTGCTTGTTGCCGTTTCGGGATTTTTCTGTTTGCCTGACGATTCCATAACATTTCAAGAGCCTTAATCGTGGAGTTGCTTTCGGTGATCATAGTCAGTTACAATGTGCGCTACTACGTGGAGCAGTGCCTTCGTTCGGTGTTTGCATCGAAAGGCGATTTCGACGTAGAAGCCATTGTCATTGATAACGCTTCACATGACGATACCATTCCCTATTTGCAGGAGCGTTTTCCGCAGTCGCGTTATCCGCGTTTGCATCTGATTGCCCATCCCGAGAATGCAGGATTCGGTCGAGCCAACAATCTGGCCTTGCAACAGGCTTCCGGCGATTATATTCTCTTTCTCAATCCCGATACGCTGGTGGCCGAAAATACTTTCGCCGATTGCATTCAGTTCTTCCGTACTCATTCCGATGCTGGTGCCGTGGGCGTGCGCATGCTCAAACCCAATGGAGAGTTTGCACCCGAGTCGCGTCGTGGTTTGCCCACGCCTTTTACTTCGTTTTGTAAACTTAGCGGCCTTTCACGCTGTTTCCCCCATTCGCCTTTGTTCGGGCGATATTATATGCACTATCTCGACAGTCGAGAAGTATGTGCTATCGATGTGGTTTCAGGTGCCTTCATGATGATGCCGCGCGAGGTGGCACAACTTACGGAAGGCTTCGACGAGTCGTTCTTTATGTATGGAGAGGACATAGATCTCTCCTATCGTATCCAGAAGGCAGGCCATCAAAACTATTATTTGCCTACTCCTATTTTACATTATAAAGGTGAAAGTACGGAGAAGACCTCCTATCGCTACGTCTATGTGTTCTATGAGGCCATGCTGATATTCTTCAATAAGCATTATCGCCACCTGGGACTTTTGGTATCTCTGCCTATTAAACTCACCATTTGTCTGCTCGGCTTTTTTACCTTCTTACAGCAGCAAATGCGTAAGTTGCGCCAACCGCGTCGGAAGTTGCCGGGGCGTCCCATTCAGGCCGATTTCCTTTTCATCGGCAGTTCGTCTATGTTGGAACAAGCCCGCCTGATGGCTGAGCGTTTCGGATGGACTGCTGTCTATTACGAGGGAAATGAGCGCACCTTGCCCCAAGGACACCTTGCCCAATCCGTCAAGAACCATTGTCGTTTCGTAGCTTACGATATGGAATCCTACTCTGTGTCTGCCGTGTTGAGAATTTTTGACTGCTCATCGCAGAAGGATTCTTTTATCGCCACGTATTATCCATCCCAAAAACAACTCATCACCAATATTAAGGTATATCAATTATGATTAAAACGAATCTTTTGCTCGGATCGCGTGTTAGTCTTCGTGCCATGGAGCCCGAAGATTTAGAAGTGCTTTATACACTCGAAAACGATACCACTCTTTGGGACATTAGTTCGGTCAATGTTCCTTATTCTCGTTATGTGCTGAAGCAGTTTATTGCAAAAGGAAATCACGACATCTATACC
>CALZOH010000121.1 GCA_945827465.1 uncultured Prevotellaceae bacterium | reverse complement strand
GTAATTGGGCTCTTATGGTATCGTGAATACATGAAGTCATGTAGATGATATTATAACAACAGCGCCCCTAAAAGTCTTATAACTTTTTTGGGGCGCTGTTGTTATAATAATACTGATGTATGGCTTCTTTTATTTGATGATTTCAAGTTGGCGGAATACCTTGGTGAGTTTGTCAACGGCGATGTCAACATGTTCTTTGGTATGTGTGGCCATCAGTGCAAATCGAACCAATGTGTCTTGAGGAGCACAAGCAGGTGGAATGACAGGATTGATGAACACGCCTTCATCGAAGGCCAACTTGGTTACAAGGAATGTCTTGTCCGTGTCGCGAACGTAGAGCGGGATGATGGGTGATTGAGTTTCTCCGATTTCAAATCCGGCATCGCGGAAGCGTTTTAACGCGTAATTGGTTACATCCCACAGATGCTTGATGCGCTCTGGTTCCTTTTGAATAATGTGCAAAGCTTCTAACGCGGCTGCAGTGGCAGCAGGAGTGTTGCTCGCACTGAAAATGTAGGTACGCGTGGTGTGACGAAGGTAGTTAATAATGGTCTTATCAGCAGCAATGAATCCTCCGATGGAAGCCAGTGATTTGCTGAAGGTACCCATGATCAAGTCAACTTCATCGGTTAAGCCAAAGTGGTCGCAAACACCTCGTCCGTCACGTCCAAATACGCCTATGCCGTGGGCTTCATCCACCATGACGGTAGCATTATATTTGTGCTTCAAGCGAATTATTTCGGGAAGATTGGCCAGGTCTCCTTCCATAGAGAATACTCCATCAACTACGATGAGTTTCACTGCATCTTCGCGGCAACTTTGGAGCTTCCTTTCAAGATCCTCCATATCATTATGTTTATATTTTAATGATGTAGAGAAGGAGAGGCGGCGTCCGTCAACAATGGAGGCGTGATCGCGGTCATCACAAATGATATAGTCTTCACGGTTGGTGAGACAAGCAATTACACCCGCATTGACTGTGAATCCTGTAGAGAAGCAAAGTGATTCTTCTTTTCCAACAAATTCTGACAGCTCTTTTTCTAATTGGACGTGTAAATCCAATGTTCCGTTTAAGAAACGTGAGCCTGCACAGCCCGAACCATATTTATGAAGTGCTTTGCACGCGGCGTCAATGATGCGATCGTCGTAAGTGAGTCCTGTATAAGCGTTAGAGCCGAACATCAGAACCTTCTGTCCGCCCATATTTACAATGGGGCCTTGCTTACCGTCTATTTCGCGGAAATAAGGATAAACTCCGGCTTCCATATATTCCTGCGGACGTGTGAAGTTCTTTAATCTGTCTTGTAGTAATCCCATTTTACTAATTTATTGCTCGTTTAATTGTACTTGTTTTTAAACCAGGCTGCAAAGATACAATATTTTCTTAATAAATTTAACCGGTGGACTACATTTCTTGAAAAAAGCTTGCAGGTTTCAGCCATGCCAACGAAAAGCAGTAAATTTGCAACCTAATCCAATGATATGACAAATAAGAAATCCATTTTATTCATTGTAAATCCTATCTCTGGTACGATGAACAAGGATCTTATCGTTAAAGACATCGAAGCTTTGATTGATAAAGATTGTTTTACTTATCGTATAGAGCGGACTGCATACGGTGGTCATGGTGCCGTGTTGGCTACCATGGCGGCCGAGAATCAGGTGGATATTGTTGTGGCAATCGGAGGTGATGGTACGGTGAACGAAATTGCTCGTTCTTTGGTGAACACTGATACGGCGTTAGGTATTATTCCGTGCGGGTCGGGCAATGGTTTGGCGCGTCATCTCCAGATTCCTTTGGAATATACCAAGGCCATTAAGTTGATTAACGATTGTCATATTCATTCTTTGGATTATGGAAAGGTCAATTCCCGTCCTTTTTTTTGTACGTGTGGGGTAGGTTTTGATGCAGCTGTCAGTTATCAGTTTGCCGCATCTATTCGCAGAGGTATTCTTTCATATATTGAGAATATGTTGAAAGAGATTCTGCGTTTCAAACCTGAAACTTATACCATCGAGGACGATAGCGGTAAGTTTTCGCGAAAGGCATTTTTGATTACGTGTGCCAATGCTTCACAATATGGCAATAATGTTTACATTGCCCCTGAGGCTTCGATGAGTGATGGACTGATGGATATTACCATCATTGAACCTTTTTCTGCTATTGAAGCACCTCAATTGGCTTTGCAGTTGGTCAACGGAACATTAAGCAGTAAGGGAAAGATTCAGATGTTCCGTTCAAAGAAACTACACATCACGCGTTCCAAGAATGGGGTGGTGCATTGTGATGGCGATCCTTTTTTGGCCGGAAAAGATATTACCATTGAGATCTTTCCTCATCGCCTGAAAGCCATTGTGAATACGCAGGCTGAAATTCGTCCAAGCAATTTGCTGCAAACGCTGGCTGAGTCGCTCAACTTTTTTGTAGCGACCGGCAATAATGCCATTTCTCAGGGTTTGAAGCAAATCAATAAGGAACTTCGCAAAAAGAATCCCTTCCGTCGTTAGTCCTCGGTTGGAGTTTCTCCGGGTTCAGGCTCTTTTTGGGGATTATCTTTGTTCCATGTTTCGTAGACTTTTATGAGTTGTGGCGCACGGCTCTTTCATTTAACTTTGACATTGTTTGGCAACAACCTAAATAAGTAACATTTACCCCAAGAACAATCTTTTTAATATAAGGAATGCCTTGTTGGGTTAAATTGAAAGAATGTTTGTTAGCGCAAAACAATCTAATGACCGATTGAGGTTTAATCAGCAAATATGCAACAAACGTCTTGGTAAAAAGAACAACATTTCCTCGCAACCCGATTTGTTCATTTCCCGACCCGATTATTCATGATCATTTGATTCAACCATACCTTTTCATCCTTTCGGTCTTATTTTGTAGAACTTCATCATCATCTTGTCAACAAGCAATTCTCTTTTTGTAGTGGTTCATCTTCCCATTGCGTCATGTGCATTTCTACTTTGAAGTAGTTCAATGAATGATTGCACACGTGCAATGGCGTTTTGAAGTAGTACAATGCCTCATTGAACACTTGCACTGAAGGGTTTTATCTCTTCACCGTCTGAATGACATACGTCAGCGGCGTATTGTAAATGGCAAATCGATCTTTTAAGCCAAATCGGTCATTAGCGTTATGATGATAACAACTCTTGTTTTTGTTCAGATGTCTCTACGTTTTGAGGGCGCAATGGGGTTCCATTGCAACCGAAAAACGGAAAGGCAGATGACAAAAAGAAAGTTTGTTTGCGCATAATAGTCTAATGACCGATTTGGGTTTAAGCCGGGGGTGACTATTATTCTATATGTGATGACCATTTCGTATGGTATTTGCATCTATCAAGACAATTGATTGGAAGATAGTACTCCTGTTACCGCAACTTACGTCGTCGCAACACCATCAGAACAAGCTACCGTGCAACCCACCCCAAAACCGGCGGTAGCATCTCCCAGCAGTACAATTGGCACAACTCTGCCAATAACGTCAGATGATTTACGAACCCAAGTAAGTTCGCCGGGTGACTCCAGCGCACCGATTATCGACATACCATTCACACCAGGGAGTTAACAACAGATAAAGAGTATTGGTCTTGAAGATTTTCAAATGTACAAAAGATAAATAACTGATTAGTGCAATGCTGTAAAGCAAAAATTTCGCATTACGGAAGAGGAACCCAGCATACGAATGAATTCCCTTGCGGACGCTTTCATATAAGAACTTTTCAGGACGTGTATGCAGCCTTCCATATCATTTCCCGGCACGTCAAGGGGCACAGCCACAAGTCCTCTTTCGTTTATCACGGTGGATTCCGACAATATCGTGATATAGTTGCTTTCACGTATGACCTTGAAAAGCAGGTGTACATTATTCATTTCTATTTTCGCTTTAAAATGAAACCCTGTATTGGCCAGTGTTTTTTCCAATGCGTTACGTGCCTGCATCCCTTTTGCCGGCAAGGCGAAGTCGAAACGGCTTATGTCATCGAACGTCACAGATTTGTATCTGGCTATCGGGTGTTGCTCATTCACGATGGCTGCTAAATGGTTGTTGAAAAGCACATGGCTTTCGACATGCTCATCACGCACAGAAGGTCTGAAAGCTAAAACGAAGTCAAGTTCATGCCGCACTAACTTGTCCATGAGTTCTTCCATGGACGCATAGCAAACATTTAGTTTCACATTAGGGTATTTCTTGAGGAAGTCCATCAGCGTTTCTGTGGCTATGGCGCTGAAAGAGAACGTGACACCAATGTTCAATTCTCCTACAAGCAGTGACTTGAGTTCTTGCAATCTGAGGACACAGGTATTCGCACTGTTGACAGTTTCACGTGCCAAGGGGAGCAGGGTGTGTCCCGCCTCCGTGAGCATCACTTCATGGCTATTGCGTTGGAAAAGTTTTTGGTCGAGTTCCCTTTCCAACTGAATTATCTGCTGTGAAAGCGTACTTTGTGTGATAAATAGTTCCTTGCTTGCTGAGGAAAAATTCAATGTCTCTGCTACTTTCAGAAAGTATTTTAATTGTCTTAATTCCATGTATTATTATTTAATGTCTGCAAAATTACGACTTTCACAGTTATAAAAAGTCCGTCTGCATACCATTATGCCGATTTCCGCTATCGTATGCATCAATAGTGGTTTTTGTAGGGTATACGCCTATGAAAGCAATATAAATTAATAATATTGGTAAAAGGGCTTCCCCTCTCTGGATTTCCGACGTATTCGAAGCAATCACGCAGTTTCATCTATCGTTTTTACCAAAAGCCGCATTCGATATAAAGCATAACAACTCAGAATTTATCAGATGGCAACATCTTACTTTTGCAGTCAAAAAGAATAGCATAATCTATAATATGTATATTATGGAACAGATACATAACCTTTTCTATGGTTTCCCCGAATTTTGGGGAGGTGGTGTGGCACACTCCGTACTTATTTTGTCGCTCGTTATCTCGATAGGTCTCTACCTTGGCAAGATAAAGGTGGCAAACATTTCATTGGGACTGACGTGGGTTCTATTTATAGGACTTGTTTTCGGACATTTTTGTCTGAACCTTGACGAGCATCTACTTCATTTCCTCAAGGAGTTTGGACTTATCCTGTTTGTCTATTCCATCGGTTTGCAGGTGGGACCGGGGTTCTTCTCCTCGTTCAGGAAAGGAGGTGCGCGTCTCAATGTGTTCGCCACGACGACAATTGCTCTAAGCATTATTGTATCCTTGGTGATATTCTACTTAACGGGAACGCCTGCCACCACGATGGCAGGAATACTTACCGGTGCAGTGACGAATACTCCGGGACTGGGCGCGGCACAGCAGGCAAACAGCGACCTTAACGGAGTTGACTCGCCGGAGATAGCTTTGGGATATGTGGTGACATACCCCATAGGCGTGCTTGGGGTGATATGTGCTTTCATATTATTAAAATACATTCTTCGAATCAATACAGTCAAGGAGGAGGAGGAAGCGAAGCGCGGTCTTGGTATGATGGAAGAGTTGTCGGTAAGATCGTTTTCGATACTTGTCATAAACAAGAACATAGAAGGCAAGACCTTACACGAACTGAAAGATATTGCCGCTCGTGACTTCGTGGTATCTCGGATTCTTCCGGCGGGTTCCGATGTGCATACGGTTATTGTTAATGGTAAGACTACTTTTCACCAAGGAGACCGCATACTTGTTATTTCTAATCCTAAAGACATGGAACCTATTACGGTCTTGTTTGGCGTGCCTACGGAAGTGGACTGGCAGAAATGCGACAATCGGATGATTGTGCGCAGGATGATCGTTACCCAGCCTGAGATAAACGGGAAGACGCTCTCGCAGTTGAAGATAAGAAGCCACTTCGGGGCGAACATAACGCGGGTGAATCGTGCTGACGTGGACCTTGTCGCTGCACCGTATCTCAACCTTCAGCTCGGCGATAAGGTAACGGTTGTAGGGACGGAGCTCGCTGTCAGCCAAACGGAAAAAGTGCTCGGTAATTCCATGAAACGTCTCAATTATCCTAACCTCATACCGATATTCCTCGGAATCGCTCTCGGTTGTATACTCGCGAACATGCCGATAATAATTCCGGGTATCCCGCAATATTTGAAGCTCGGACTTACTGGCGGTCCACTCATTGCAGCGATACTCATCGGGTATATCGGACCCAAACACCGTCTGATCACATACAACACGATAAGTGCCAATCTCATGCTGCGTGAAATAGGCTTCTGTATCTTCCTCGCATGTGTGGGTCTTGGATTAGGTAAGGAATTCATGAATATTGTAATCAGTCAAGGAGGCCTCACATGGATAGGCTACGGTGTGCTTATCACGATCCTTCCCATTCTCATAGGTGGCATCATCGGGCGGACGGTATTCCACCTCAATTACTACACCATGATAGGCGTACTTGCCGGAACAAATACCAATCCGGTAGCATTGAGTTACGCCAACGACCAAACGGGCAGCGACTCTCCTTCGGTAGGCTATGCCACTGTCTATCCGTTTGCCATGTTCCTACGTATCCTGTCCATACAAATCTTCGTACTAGTCTTGGGATAAAAAGTATAAAAGATGGATAGTAATATGTCAACAAACTGTGAACCTAACATAACTGCCGGGCTGAACCATAAGCTCGACCTGTTACTCCGCACGGGTTGTCTGCTGGTGGAGAGCGCAGCAGACACAAGCCGCATCATCCGCAACATGAAACGTACCGCCGCCTACTTGGGGCTTGCGGAAGAGAACCTGCACATCTACGTGAACTACAATATGCTGATGGTGAATCTCTCTGATGACACGCATTCATACACTAAATTCAAGCGTTGTGAGCATCATGGCATAAACATGACGGCCATATCGAAAATAAGCAAACTCTCTTGGCGAGCCATCAAGGAGGATTACACGATGGAGCAATACGAGAAGGAACTGGACCAAATAAGCAAAAACAAGCGTAACTATACGCCTTGGCAGGTGGCGATAGGGGGAGGTTTTGCCTGTGGCGGATTTTGCATCCAATTCGGCTGCGACTGGACAGCATTCCTGTATGCCTCCATAGCTTCCATTCTTGGCTTCCGTCTTCGGCTGTGGCTCAATTCCAAGGGTAGCAACACTTACATCAATATTGGAATTTCAGCATTCGTATCTACGCTGATAGCGTGGCTATCTGGACTACTTCTTACCACAGAAGGAATTGCTTCATCACTTCCCGCGTTCATGATTTCGTCCACCCCGTGGCATCCGCTTATGGCTTGCGCCCTATTTATCATACCGGGCGTGCCGCTGATCAACTTTGTGAACGACATGCTTTCCGGCTATGTGCAGATAGGCATCACAAGGGCAGTTAACACGCTGCTAATGGTACTTGCAATGGCTTTCGGTATCGTTTTCGCCATACAGGTGTGTGGCATAGACAATTTTGTAAAAGACCTTTCCATGACCCCACACCACAATTATATAGAGTATTCCATAGCTGCGGCTATCTCAGCCATGGGTTTCTCCATGATCTTCAATATTCCCAAACGGCTTCTTTGGGTTGTGGCAATAGGCGGTATCATAGCTGTATGTACCCGCAACTTTGTAAGCCTCGGAGCAAGCAGCGGAAATGTAGGTCTCGATATGGGACCTACTATCGGATCGCTTGCTGGTTCTACCCTGATAAGTATCATCTGCACGCGTGCCATACATTGGTTTCACACACCCCATCACTGTCTTTCCATTCCCGGCGTGATACCCATGATACCGGGTGTACTGATGTACCGCGCCTTGTTCGCGTTCATCGACATGCACGGGGTTATAGGTGAGGTGACAACGGGGATGAACAATGCTATATGCGCATCACTCATCATCCTGTGCATAGCCATAGGCGTGGCAATACCCAACATTTTCTTTCGCAGCATGACATTTCCGAAAAGGGAGCAAAAACTGCTTGACATGCTTATTAATCGCAGAAAACGGCATGGCTTGTTCGTGGACTTGAAAAGGTTGGAATAAATGAGATGGTCTGCTCATCAAGTCAAAAGCATCCCTTCCGTCGTTAGTCTTGGAATGGAGTTTCACCGGGTTCAGGCTCTTGCTTTGGGTTTTCCTGATTCCATGTTTCGTAGACTTTCATGAGTTGCTGCAACCCGTATGCTTTCATTTTGTTGTGATAAATCACGTCAATACATAGGTCCAACAAGTCTTTACAGTCGGTTTGGCTGGCAATGAGCGAACGAATCTGCCATTTGAGTTTGTCAAGAACCGTTTCGTCAACATATCCGTTGCTGTCGGTCAAATGGCTGAAGAGTGAGTAGCGACGTATGGTCTCAAGCGTTTGTTCTGTGATCTCGAGTGTGTGGCTCGAACGTGAATTTAAAGGAATGGTATAGGTCATGATGATATGGAATTGATAGGTTTATTTACTGAAATAGATGGAGGAATCCGTTCATCAGTTGTTGCCGCATTTCTTCTTCGCGGATACTTTCAAACGGAAAGCCTAAGGCTATCACCGTCGATTCCTCGGTGGCACCAACAATGGCTGCGCATGTGCCGTCTGAATAGGTCAGGCAAGGGAATGCCGGTCCAATGGGCGCAAGCCGGTCGGGGTGGGTAACGGCGTAGGTTGAATGTCCCAATTCCCGCTCAATGCTAAAGCGGAGTTGGTTGCCAACGACGAGCGAGTCGTCGGGAAGGGGCATGGGGGTGGTGCAGCCGAAGTGGAGGGTCTGCTGCGTGAAACGGGCTTCGTCTGTCGATTGCATGTCGGAGGCAATATACGAACCCGATACGATTAAGTGACCGTGTTGCTTCAGGTAATTGCTGATGAGGGGGCGCAGTTCGTCGGGGAATGTTTTGTAGCTTTTGATGCTGCTTTCCCCGCAGTCTTTTTGCAGTCCCAAGATGAGATCTGTAATCGGGTAATCTGTCAGTTGTACTTTATGGTGTAGAAGTGCACTCATGCTGCATGACGAGAAAGAGTGGCTTTTACTGTAGGCAATGGCTTTGCCGTGAATGTAAGGATAATTGAAGGTGTTGCCTGCAATCAGGGTGCCCTGCAGTTCTTCGCCGCTATATCCCAGTCCGTTTGGACCTTCTTTTCCCGCAGCGTTCGGATTAAAGTTGAGTTGGCGCCCGCTATATTCAGGTGTGTATTGATAAGCAACTCCCAGGTCTTTTTCCAGTAGGAATCCGCGTTGTTCGTCATTGTCAACAAGGGCCGGTCCGCTCAATCGTGTGAAACCGTTTACGATGAGTACCCCGGCTTTTTCTTGCGAACTGCGCATGACGGAGAGTTCTTCCGATTCAAAGCTCTTTCCTCCTTCGTTGTAGGCACATACTTTGAAACTATAAATGCAGTCGGGTTCAATGTTGATGCGGGCTGCGGTGGAGGGTATTCGTGTGCCTTGGTCATAGTCTTCTCCGTCGCGGCGCATATAAATAATGTATCCGTCAGGTTGTGCTGTCGGTTCTAATGGGTCGATGGTGGCTTCCCAGCTGAGCAGTACTTGTCCGTCCGGTTGCAGACAGGCTGCGAAGTCGGTAACGGGCAGAGGTTGTACGGTGTAGGGTGTTGCGTGTTGGGTGGCAATAAATTTCAATACGCTTTTGTAGATGGAGCGAGCCATCAGGAACTTGAAGTTCGGGTCGTGCCCCAGTTTCATGTCGGCAAAGTTCTGGTGCGAGAGTATTTCAATGATGGTCGAAGGCACTTCGGGCTGGCGTGTTTCACTGTAGTTGCGGTCGAATATTTCTCGGCGCGTCCAGCTGATTCCGAGTTGCTGACTAAGGTCCTCGCAGATGGTCATCTGCATCAAGGCCGATAGGTCTGACGAGGCCAAACGCGAGTATCCCGCG
>CALZOH010000120.1 GCA_945827465.1 uncultured Prevotellaceae bacterium | reverse complement strand
GTCGGCCGACAGTCTGGGCCCGGCCCTCTTTGTCTACCTCAACGATCCCGACTTCCGCGACGGCGGCACGGTGAACGAGAATCCTTATTTCTATGCCGTGCTCAACGACTCCGACGGCATCAACACCACCGGTATCGGCGTGGGGCACGACCTGCAGCTCACCATCGACCATCGCGATACCTACGTGCTCAACAGTTATTACGAGAACGACTTCGGCTGCTTCACCCGCGGCTTGGTGTCATTCCCCATACCCACCCTCGAAGCCGGCGACCATCAGCTCTACTTCCGCGCGTGGGACCTCAAGAACCATTCGTCGTCGACGCTGCTCAACTTCCGCGTTGAACCGGGCCTGCGCCCGAAACTCGACGTGTCGCTCTCCAACAATCCTGCTTCGACTCACACCACCTTCCTCATCAGTTACGACCGCCCCGAAGTCGAGACGCGCTTCACCGTCGAGGTCTACGACTGCTTCGGTCGCCTGTGGTGGACGCACACCGAGACGGCCACTGCCTCGGCCGGTTATCACACCATTCCGTGGGATCTCGCCACCTCGTCGGGCCTGCCTTTGCCCTCGGGCCTCTACCTCTACCGCGTCAAGATCAGTTGCAACGGTGGTGACGAGACCACTAAAACCAAGAAATTAGTGGTGCGCAGACAATAAAAAGCCCCGACGCGAGTTTTATAGTTACGTTCGATAAAAGAGAAATGAGAAAACTAACAATCATAACCCTTGCCTTCCTGCTGAGCTGCGTGCTCGCCAAGGCACAAGACCAAAAAGACAAGTTCAATCCCGTGCAGACAGCCATCGTGTCGCAAAGCATCGCCCCCGATGCCCGTGCCGGCGGTATGGGAGATGTGGGTGCTGCCACCGACCCTGACGTCAACTCGCAGGCATGGAATGCCGCCAAGTATCCCTTCGCCATCAGTCGTGCCGGCGTGGCCCTCAACTATACGCCCTGGTTGCGCCGCATTGTCGACGACATCGATCAGGCTTACCTCGTGGGATATACCCGCCTGGGCGACTACCAGGCCGTGAGTGCTTCGTTGCGCTACTTCTCGCTCGGTGAGGTTTACGCCAGCGACGGTACCGACGGCATAGCCATGACCTTTAAGCCTTACGAATGGGCCATCGACGCTGCCTACTCGCGCATGTTGAGCGAGAAGTTCGCAGCCTCCGTCACCTTCCGCTATCTTTATTCCGACATCTCCGGTCACTTCGACGATGGCTCCGAGCCGGGCTCTGCCTTTGCCGTAGACCTCGGCGGGTTCTACAACACCTACGTGAATATGGGCAGTCGTGAGTGTCAGCTTTCGTTGGGTTTGAACATCTCCAACATCGGTAGTAAGGTCAATTATGGCGACGACTATTCTTATTTCATCCCGACCAACCTGCGTTTGGGTCTCAACTACATGGTCCCCATGAACGAGTACAACCGCATCTCCTTCGCATTCGACGCCAATAAACTGCTCGTACCCACGTATCCCACCGACGCGCAGTGTGCCGAGGCCCTCGGGTATGCCACCAACGATGGCGAGGACCATACGGCCGAGTATCTAACCTATCGTGAGGAGAACTTTTATAATATCTCGCCCATCTCGGGAATCTTCAAAAGCTTCAGTGATGCTCCGGGCGGATTCAAAGAAGAACTGGAGGAGATACAGTGGAGCGTAGGTCTGGAATATACTTACAACGACAAATTCATGTTGCGCGGTGGTTATCACCACGAGAGTGAGACGAAGGGTGGGCGCAAGTACTTCACCGTGGGCGCAGGTTTTCGCATGAACGTCTTCAGTCTTGATGCCGGTTACGTGATATCGACCGCAGCCTCCAACCCTCTCGACCAAACGTTGCGCGTGGGTCTGACGTTCGACTTCGACGGCATTCGTGACATCTTCTCACGTGGACGATAACCCTCAATACTTCACATTCTCTATCATGGCAACAATACGAGTAGGATTCGGTTACGACGTTCATCGCACGGACGAGACACGCCCACTCTGGTTGGGTGGCATAGAGATTCCCTCGCCGTTCGGACTCTTGGGTCATAGTGATGCCGATGTCCTGATTCACGCCATTTGCGACGCCCTCTTAGGGGCCGCCCATCTCGGCGACATCGGAACCCACTTCCCCGACACCGACCCGCGTTACGCCGGCATAGACAGTAAGAAACTTCTACGTGCCACGGTCGACCTGCTGCATGAGAAGGGTTACACCATCGGTAACATCGACGCTACCGTCTGTGCCGAACAGCCCAAACTCAAGCCATACATCCCTTCCATGGAGCGATGCTTGGCTGAAGTGATGGGGGTATCGGAAAACGACGTATCCATTAAAGCAACAACAACTGAGAAACTCGGATTCACCGGCCGCAAAGAGGGTCTTTCCGCTTATGCTGTCGTTCTGATTCTGGGCGAATCAAGTTAACTTTCTCATATTGTTTTTGTCCCCCGCCATCGGCGGGGGATTTTTATATGCCGGCTGCGAATGATTATTTCTATCAGGATGATTCGGTATATTCAGTATGATGAATCATCCTTCATCTGAGATGGTTTATCCTACTCGATATGTCTGTCTATCTTTCTTTGCGGATGGTTCTGACTACTTAGTATGCGGATGTTACTCATGTCGTGAGTAAGTCAAGACTACTCAGTATGACAAACAAACTCATGTGATGAGTAAGTCAAGCATAACGAGTATGACAGACCAACTCACGCCATGAGTCAGTAAAAATACCAAGTATGCCCGTCCAACTCATGTCGTGAGTATATAAAAATGCCGAGTATGCTCTCCCAACTCACATCGTGAGTAATAAAAAATATTGAGTATTCTGGACTAACTCATGACGTGAGTAAGTAATTTTATCGAGTATGCCGTACTAACTCATGTCGCGAGTGAATAAATCATATCGATATGCTTTATTCTCTTTCATGAAATATTTTCAAAAATAATGGATGTTTTCTTTGGTCCTTATATGGAATGTTGCTATATTTGCAGGTGTAATAACAAATCTTCATCCTTATATTGCTTTGCCCTATGATTAAGATGAATTATTCCTTCTTCAAGAAGCTTGATAATGCTGAGTATGATGATTGTGCTCAGAAGTTGTTGACTATTTCTTTAAACTTAGCAGATGATATTTCAAATGAAATGTTTGCCAGCTCTCTTGCTGATTTGAAGAATAAATACTTGACGTTTCGTGATGTCTATAAGCAAATGCAGAAAGATTGGGAAGTGGATGTGTTGACTGAAACGATTAAGATTCAAAATTCTTATCTGTCGACTATCCGTACCATGCTGCGTGCTCAGACATATTTGCCTACGAATCATCCCAATCATGACAAGGCCGTAAAACTCCTTAAATGGTTTTCGGAGTTCAAACTCAATCTGCGCGAGGCTTACGGTAAAGTGACTGCCAAGGCTCGTAATATCTACGAAGAATTTACGAAGGATGTTGATACTTTGGTGGCATTAGGCATTAAAGAATACTTAGATAAGGCAATGCTTCAAACCAATGAAGTCGACCGTCTGCTCATCTCGCGCATCACGACTGAGAGTAGCAAGATATTAGGTCAGGTAAAGGCTGCCCGCACAGACTTTGACCTGGCATTAAAGAATTATTGCGGTGTGCTTAACTCCATGCAGGTGTTAGACCCTTCGGACAAGCTGACTGAGTTATGCCTCAAGTATAAGGAGATTGAAACGCGCGCGAAGATTTATTACATCACCAACTATAACAAAGACGAGGAGCCCGTAGAGCCTCTCCCCTCCGAACCTTCAGAGGTTCCTGAGGACGTGACTCCTTCACCCGAAGAGTAAATCCAACAATTAATTGTTCATGCCCCATTCACCCTCCCGCTGTTGCTTCTTCTCCGGGAGGGTGTTTTTGGTCTTTATACGATGGTGCCGGTGTGTTTTTCGTGGAGAAAGGCGCGGATGCGTTGCTCCACTTCGCAGTCTAACCATTGGGAGACCGGCTCACCGCGGCGCAATGCTTCCCGAATGGCTGTGGAACTAATGGGATGCAGCGGTGCGTCGATGAGTCGCGCGCCCGGAGGAAGCGTAGCGGGGTCGATAGGTGCATCGGGGCGCGGGTAGATGATGAGGGGATAACGTTGTATGATTTCCTTCCAATGCTTCCACCGATCGAAGCAGGCCCAGTTGTCGCCTCCTATTACGAGGTGGAAACGTCGGTCGGGGTGCAGTCGGGTGAGTGTCGTAAGGGTCTGAAAGGTGTATGAGGGGCGCGGCAGGTGATACTCGAGGTCGCAGACATGGATGTGCGCATGGTGGCGGGTGGCTATCCGGGCCAGTTCAAGGCGCAAGTCGTCGGGCCAGAGGTCTTGGGAATGTTTAAGTGGGTTGTGAGGCGTGACCATGAGCCATAGTTCCTTGACCCATCCCTGCCCGACAATGGTTTCGGCCAGGTCAATGTGGGCTCGATGAATGGGGTTGAACGAGCCGCCGAAGATGCCGGTAGGGATGGGACCAGTCACGCTGCTTTATGCTTCGATAAACTCTCGCACCTCTTTAACACAGTCGTCAACGGCTTTTTGGAGATTGTCGTTGATGATGATACAGTCGAACTTGGGTGCGAACGACAGTTCGTATTCCGCCTTCTTGACGCGGTCGAGGATGACCTCGGGTTTGTCGGTACCGCGAGCTTCTAACCGCTGGCGCAGTACGTCGATCGAGGGGGGCTGGATGAAGATGAGCAGGGCGCGGTTGCCATAGACCTTCTTCACGTTGATGGCTCCCTTCACGTCGATGTCGAGCACCACGTTTTGGCCGTCTTCCAAACGCTTCTCGACTTCGCTGCGCAGGGTGCCGTAATATTTGTTGTGGTAGACTTCTTCAAACTCGAGGAAGGCTCCCTCAATGATTTTCTCCCTGAATTCGTCGAGGGTGAGGAAGTAGTACTCTCTTCCGTTCTGCTCCTCACCGCGGGGCTCGCGGCTGGTGGCACTGATGGAGAAGTGAAGGTTCTTGATACGTTTCATGAGGCTGTTGATGATGGTCGACTTGCCTCCGCCGCTCGGGGCTGAGAAGATCAAAAGTTTTCCGGACATAGCGTTGGGGTTTTATAAGACGTTTAATACTTGTTCCTTGATTTGTTCGAGTTCGTCCTTCATGCGAACCACGAGGTTCTGCAGTTCGGCCAGGTTGGACTTGCTGCCGAGGGTGTTGATTTCGCGGCCCATCTCCTGAGCGATGAATCCGAGCTTCTTGCCCTGGCTCTCGCCGTGGTCCAGGGTCTCGGCGAAGTAGGCCAGGTGGTTGGCAAGGCGCTGCTTCTCTTCGTTGATGTCGAGCTTCTCGATGTAGTAGATCATCTCCTGCTCCAGACGGCCTACGTCGTAGGTGGTGCCGGTCAGTTCCTTGAGTCCCTGCTCAAGTTGACCGCGTATCTTGTCGATGCGCAGTTGGTCGTAGTCTTCGACCTCGCGGAGGTATTCGGTGATGTTCTGTATTTTTTCCTTGAACTTGATGGCCACGGCCTCGCCCTCCTGGCGTCGGAAGTCGGTGAGCCTGTCGAGGGCTGCAAGGATGGTTTCGCGCACGGGAGCCCATTCTTCGTCGCTGACCTCCTCCTTGGTGGTGGGGGCGCAGATGTTGGGCAGTTGGGCAATGACCGACCACCAGTCAGTGGGCGGATTGATACCGAGCTGAGAGGAAATGCTGCGTATCTGCTCCACGTAGCCGCCGATGGTCTCGGGGGAGAGGGGCGATGTTTGGGCGGCATTCAGGTCTTCGAGCCAAAGGGTGAAGTCCACCTTGCCGCGCTTGAGGCGCTCGGTGATGAGGGAACGGATTTCGAGGTCCTTCTCAAGATAGAGGGGAGCTATGCGGGTGTTGATGTCAATGCTTTTGCAGTTGAGCGAACGTATCTCAACGTGTATCTTCTTGTTGTTGCAGATGGTTTCGGCCTTGCCGAAGCCGGTCATCGATAAAATCATAGTTATGGAATTATTAATCTTGTGCAAAATTACTCTAAAATATGCCGATGCAGAAACGAATGTGGGCTTTTTCGCCTGCAGCGTCAATCGGGAGTCGATGTATATGCTTAATTTTGCAAGGGTAAAGCGAAGATTTCCATTAAAAGAAAATAGACAATGAAACCATTCAAGAGAATCCTATTCATGTTGTTAGTGCCGACCCTGTGTCTGGCCGCAAGTGGTAAAAAGAAGGTCACCCCGCATCCGTCGGGTTACGTGGTCGTGACCGACTATGTGAAAGCCGACGGAAAGACCGACGTGAGCGATGCCCTGCAGCAAGTCATCGACGAGCATCCCAACCGCACGCTCTTCTTCCCCGACGGCGTGTATCTCATCAGCAAACCCCTGCTCACCCCGGCCGACCCGCGCAAGAGCGTGGCCCTGCTGCTCTCGAACTATGCCGTTATCAAAGCCACGGACACGTGGAGCCATCCCGAAGAAGCTATGATCAGGCTGGGCGGCAAGGATGCCTTCAACAGCATCACCATCAACGGCAGCAACTACTTCCTCGACGGAGGCGTGATTGACGGCAGCGGTGTGGCCCGCGGCGTGTCGATTGACAGCGGACGCGAAACGGTAATCAGAAATACGTCAATCAAGAACGTAACGCTGGGCATTCACATCAAACACGGAGCCAATAGCGGCTCGTCAGACAGCGACATATCGAGTGTGAACATCACCGGCAACTGCCGCCCCGACTGTGTGGGCGTACTGATTGAAGGCTTCGACAACACGATGACCAACATGCGCATCGGCGGGGTACACGTAGGCGTACACCTCAAGTCGGCCGGAAACAGCCTGCGCAACATCCATCCTTTATATTATAGCAAGGATAGCTACGAAACCAGCATCGGATTTTGGGACGAAGGAGGAAACAACTGGTATCAGTTCTGCTATAGCGATGAGTTTGCCACGGGCTTTCAGACCAAGGGGCATCGCAGCCTGTTTCGCGACTGTTTCGCCTACTGGTACTCCAAACGCGGTACGAAGCACGTCGTGTTCCGCTCAACCGGCAAGTTCGAGTCGGTGTTGGAGAATATGAATGCCGGAATGGGCAAGCACAACTCGACACAGGAAAACGTGATATTGGAATGTGCCCAGGAAGGTGGACACGGCATCATCAGTCGACTGCACATCTCCGACCCGGGAGTAGTGACCCAGAAAGATTATCTGAAATACGTCAAGGATTAAGCGAAGAGTGCATTCCCACTGCTTAGATGCGTTTGTCGGCTCCCCAGAGGAGCTTGTTGCGCAGCGTGTCGAAGAAGTGGGAATTGCTGCGTTTTACGAGATGGATGCGGTAAGGAGCTCGGCGTATCATCAGTTCCACATGGTCATCTAAGTTTTGCGAACGTCCGTCGATGGAGGTGAGGAAGTTGTGGTTGCGGCTCTTGACCTGTAGGCGGATGGTGATGTCGTCGTTGAGAATGATGGGACGTACATTGAGACTGTGGGGAGCTACGGGCGTGAGCGCAATGCAAGGCGAAGTGGGGGAGATGATGGGGCCGCCCACACTGAGCGAGTAACCCGTTGAGCCGGTGGGCGTGCTGATGAGCAGGCCGTCGGCCTGGTAAGTGGTGAGGTAGTGACCGTCGACCAAAGCGCGAATGCTGATCATCGACGAATTATCGTGCTTGAGGATGGCCACCTCGTTGAGGGCGTAGGGATAAATGTTGAGCTGGTTGGCATTGTCGCACACGCGCAGCAGGCTGCGATGTTCGATGAAATAGTCGCCACGGCGCAGTGACTCGATGAGCTTCTCAAAGTCTTTGGGCAACACTTCGGCCAGGAAACCCAGTCGCCCCGTATTGATACCGATGATGGGTATCTCCTTCTCGCCCACACGGGCCGCCGTATTCAGAAAGGTACCATCGCCGCCCAAACTGATGGCAAACGATGCGCTGAAGTTGTTGTCGGTAATGATCTCGTCGGGTTGGAAGTCAATCTTGAGCGTAGAACGTACGAAATGATAGAATTGCTCTTCGATGCTGATATAGGCAGTATGCCGACGAAGAATCTGAATGATCTGTCCGATAGATGCAGCACATTCCTTGTGATAACTGTTGCCGAAAATGGCGTATTTGATTTTCCCTTTTTCCATCGATGATGTCTTTTCTGTCGACCGTATGACAAAAGCTGAAAGATTTTTGTACTTTTGCGGCGGACAAAGGTACGAATAATTGGGCGACCAAGCCCTTTTTCTTTATCATTTTAAACGTATGACCAGATTAAGTGTAAATATCAATAAGATTGCCACCTTGCGCAATGCGCGCGGGGGTAATAATCCCGATGTGGTGAAGAGCGCATTAGACTGTGAGGCCTTCGGCGCACAGGGCATTACGGTGCATCCCCGTCCTGACGAACGCCATATCCGTTATCAAGACGTGCTCGATCTCAAACCGGTGCTCCATACGGAGTTCAATATCGAGGGCTATCCTTCAGAGAAGTTCACGGAGTTGGTGCTCAAGGTAAAGCCCACCCAGGTAACACTCGTTCCCGACGGACCGAATCAGATCACCTCCAATGCCGGGTGGGACACTTGTCGGCACGAGGCCGAACTGACCGACATCGTGAAAACCTTTCAGGAAGCCGGCATCCGTACGTCACTCTTCGTAGCCGCCGACCCCAGAATGGTGGAACATGCAGCCCGTACAGGTGCCGATCGCGTGGAACTCTACACCGAACCTTATGCCTCCGGCTATGCCGCCAACCGCGAAGCAGCCATTCAGCCCTTCAAGCAGGCTGCCGAAGAAGCACGCAAGGCAGGTTTGGGACTGAACGCCGGTCATGACCTTTCGTTGGAGAATCTGCAGTACTTCGTCACAGAGATTCCCTGGGTCGATGAAGTCAGCATCGGGCATGCCTTGATATGCGATGCCTTGTATCTCGGACTGAAGGAAACCATCCAACGCTA
This sequence comes from uncultured Prevotellaceae bacterium, assembly GCA_945827465.1. Classification (GTDB taxonomy): domain Bacteria; phylum Bacteroidota; class Bacteroidia; order Bacteroidales; family Bacteroidaceae; genus UBA6382. The sequence goes on along the minus strand of CALZOH010000120.1, from coordinate 940 downwards.
TCTGGCTTGTCTGAAATCATAAAAGCAGAGACAAACATGAAGGCCGAAGTGTATGCCGTCATCGTGGCAGGTGGGAAAGGCTTAAGAATGGGCGGTGAGAAGCCGAAACAGTTTCAAGACTTGAAGGGCCGGCCCGTGTTGATGCATACCTTGGAGCGTTTTCGCGAAGCCTTGCCCGAAGGGAAGTTGATTCTGGTGCTGCCCGAATCGTGGATGACGATGTGGCGCGACTTGTGCCGCCGGCATGCTTTCAGTGTTGACCATGAATTGGTAAAAGGTGGTGATACGCGCTTTCATTCGGTGAAGAACGGTCTGGATGCCATTCGGGGCGAAGAGGGCGTAGTGGCTGTACATGATGGTGTAAGACCCTTCGTGGCCGTTGATGTGATACGTGAGTGTGTGAAGCAGGCTTTGACGGGAGCCTGCGTGGTGCCAGTGATAGCTCCTGTCGAGTCGGTACGCTTGAAACAAGGCGACACCGATAGGACGCAGTCGATAGACCGCAATTTATGCCTATTGGTGCAGACTCCGCAGGTGTTCCCACTAAATCGGTTGCGTCAGGCTTATTCGCAACCTTATCAGTCTCTTTTTACCGACGATGCCTCTGTAGTGGAAGCCGACGGAGGACAGGTGGAAGTGGTGGAGGGTAACCGTGAGAATATCAAACTGACAACTCCTTTTGATTGGGCGGTAGCTCAATTACTTTGCCAATAAACGATTGAATGTACACGCTTCTTAACCAAGATATCCAGTATCTGAAGGGCGTGGGACCAAATAGGGCCCGCGTGTTAAATGCAGAACTGGAAGTATTTACGGTAAAAGACCTGCTATTTAACTTTCCCATTAAATATATTGACCGTTCAAAACTTTACTCTATCCGTGAGCTGAGCGAAGAGATGCAATATGTGCAACTCAAGGGACAACTGATGGATGTGGAAGA
>CALZOH010000119.1 GCA_945827465.1 uncultured Prevotellaceae bacterium | reverse complement strand
TTTGCTATGACCACATGAGGCTTTCTTGACACTCAAGTGAGGCTTTGCTATGACCGCACAACCTTCTCTCCAGGTTGGAGTACGATTTTTCCATCACGGCTATCGGCGTTCTTGACCTGAGAGAATAGCGGGTTCACCTCAAAGCATCACGCTCTAAAAAAGGGGGAAAGCCTCTCGACTCTCCCCCTCTTTATTATATGAATGCTTTGAAAGGATTATTTCACTACCACTTTCTTTCCTTTCACAATGTAAATACCTTTCTGCAAGCCTTGGGTAGCCTTGTCAGCGGATACATTCTTCTTCACCAGGCGGCCATCGATGGTGTAAATATTACCACCGGCAGCCTTCTTAGCTGCAAGAGCCGACTTCACACCGGTAAGCGGAGAAGAAATCTTCACTACGGCATCGGTCTCGGCAGCGTCGTTGTAAACGATCAACGAAGGATTGATATAACCACTCTGTCCGTCTACACATGTCTCGGCCGTTGAGGCTTGGAGCACGGCGTCAAATATCACGCCGTAACCGCTCTTGCCCACCGGAGTATAATCCAGCGCACCTACCAAACCGTTCACGGTCTTGGCCTCGGTCACGAACGTATGGATGGAAGAAGGTATGGCAAATGATGTCCAGGTGATATTATCTTCATCGTATGCCTCGTAATCGCCGGCAGCAATGATGAAGGGCTCACCGGCTTCGAAGGTAGTCTTCTTGGTCAACTCAAGCTCGGTGCCATCGGCCGAAATACCCTTGATGGTATAGGTTTCGATACCATTGTCGGAATTCAGCTCGGCTATATCTTCATTGTCGAAGGCAAAGGGCAGCGTAGTAATACCGATGTAATTGTTGGGAATTTCAACTTCGAGGAACTCGAGGTCGTCTTCACCCGGTACCTCTTCAAGTGTCCAAGAAGAAGGACTGTCGGCACCACCTTCCCAAGAGCACAACCAACCGTCACCACTGGCATGGAGAGGACGCTTGTCGGTATTGGCCGGATCGGCACAAACAATGCTGAGCTGACCGCTCTTCAACAGACTGACGGTGTAAGGCACCGGAGTTGCCGTAAGTGCATTGCGACCATAGTGGTTGGCAAATACACCCATGTAGTAACCGGTCATACGGTTCTGAATGGCATACTGACCTTCCTTACCCTCTATTTCAACCAAGCGCCATTGGCAAATCGGGTTGGAGATACGAGAGTCGTCTATAACCGTAGTGTGACCACCATTTCCGTCGGCAATGTGCTCGGCATAGCCCCAGGTAATGGCATAATCACTTTCATAGTGCGCCTCACGAGTATTGGCACTCGCCGGATAAATCACGGTTCCGTCTACCCAAGTACTCCAAATGTCACCCGTACCACCTTGTGCCCGGTCACCGGGACGCGACTGGTCGGTATTTACGATGTAATACCACTTGTTGGGCTCAGGCATGAGTTGCTGACTCTTATAGAGAGCAAAGGCCGACTGAAGGTTAGCCAGACGCGTGTCGAGATCAGAACGCAACGGTTTCTCGTGGTCGTAAGCTTCGGCCGCTTCAATAGCTTGCTGAATGGCCGACCATTCTTCGCTTCCCACATCACCCCATTCTGTACCTTCATCAAACGATGCTATGTACTTCTTGACAGCAGCCAACTCGGCCTCAATCGGGTCGGTATTGGGTGTCATGTCAAGCACCACCTGGGCTGCAGCCTGCAGCGCTTCGACGTCTTCAAGGGTAGCATTTCGGTCAGCAATCTTCTGCAGTGCCTGGTCTATCAACTCACTCAACTTGTCGGAAGCCTCTTTCAGGCCCGGTACATAAGCATACGGAGAGTTGACCTCGTCGAAGGCAACTTCATACACTTGGAACTCACCAAGAGTGTACATCATATTACCCTGCGGCTCATAAGTTTTGTTTACCAAGAAGCGCAAGAAACGATACTTATCGCCCATATTGCGAATCTGATAATAGAATCCTCGGTTGCTGCCATTGTAATCAAAGTTTGTAGGCAGGTCCGAATAATCACCTATCTTGGCCCACTTTTCCGGATCAACGGTAGCCTCAGAAGCCACGTCAGGATCGTTAGTAGCATAGAGCGTAACGTCGGTCCAAAGCTCCTTCATACCCCAAGAACCGTCGCGCAGACCGAAATAGAACTCGAAATCGCTCACTGGATGGTCGCGCAAGTCAACCTGGAAGGGCTGAGGCGGTGCAGCTACAGAAGCGTCCCAAGTAGACTGGAAGCATGTTCCGTGATTACCGTCAATCAGATTGCTGTAATTAGAATAATCACCCTTTGCACTCGGCTCTTGAGAAGCCCAGAACTGGCAATGCTCCGGATCATCGTTATCAGCTTCCGTAATCAACGGGAGATCTCTATTGGAGTTGTATCTGTAAACAGCTTTCAAAGCCGGCTGAGCAACAGCAAGTGCCTTTTCGTAAGAACGAATAATACGGTTTTGCTCACCCTCTTTCCTCAGACGTTCAATTAGCTCTTCATCTGTAATTCTGCGAATATACCATGCCGAAGCACTATTAAGACCTCCGTTCCAAATCACCACATTACCGTTAGAGGCATTACCATTGTTGTGGTCGCCGGTGTGATAGCTCACCTGATTCTCGGCACTGTAGATGTTCCACTGCAAAGAACCTGAAATGTTAGAAGCCATCTGGGCTACCATCGGTTCACTGGTCATCGGAATAGGCGTATTCTGCTTTATCTGATTACCAACATAGTTTTCATACTGCAGATTCTGGATGTAGAACGAATCATCATCCTTCTTAATGAACTTAAACACGTAAGTAGGATCATTGGGGTTAAATACGGACCACTTCAGCGTGTTCTCATCAGTAGCATACATAGCCACTTCGGCCTTGTTATAGCCAGTAAGCCAAGTCGGCCAGGCATTAACCATATAATAATAGCCACCATCAACGATGCCAACAGGACTATGGTCTTGAGCATTGAAGTCAGCAAGAGCCGTTGTGAGTTCAGCAATGAGCGCCTCTACCTCACTATCTGAAGCTGAGCCCTGTTCAAACGCTGCGCGAGCTTTAGCAATAACTTCATTAAGCGCACTCGGATCACCACCGGCCATACCCGGGTCTGCACCGATATGCATGTCAGCAATTGCACCAGCAGCATCAGCAATAACTTCATGCAGGCGGGTGAAAGCTGTTATTTCGCTCTCGTCAACCTTCAAAATGTTCCAATAAACCGTTGGAGAGAAGTCGGTCATTGTACATACATATTCACTGGTGGCATCGCGATAAGCGGTGGTATTGTCACTACCAAAGATACGATATACGTTGCTATATTCCTGAATAAACTCATGGGTAATCCTCTGCGTTCCGGTCATACGAATCAAGCCCCACGCATTACCTCCGGCGCTGGCCTTGAAATAAGAGGAATCCTGATTACCACAGTTCTTCATGATGCGAGAACCGTCGGAAGCAGTAGTAATGTGCCAGATAGTAGCAGGATCGGTTTCGTCAGTAATGATATGTCCGAGCCACCAACCTGTTTCGCCCTGCCAAGTTTTCCATACCGGGCAGAAGAAAGTACCCATATCCTGATTGCAGATGCGGTAGTAACCGTCGGCAAGCGGAATCACATTGGCCTGAGCCTTCACAATGGCAGCCTTCAATTCTTCGATAGCAGCATCTTCGGTACCGGCCGACGCAGCCTCTGCCTTGCTAAGCGATGCGCTGAATTCATTGTAAGCAGCATCGGGAAGTTGTCCAGGATTGATTCCGGCCTCAAAACGCAGACCCTTGGCGTCGGTAATCACTTCCTGCAAACGCAATGCAGCTGTAACCTTCGACTCGGGCACAGGAATCAACTTCATGTATGAATTAACATCTATATTCGGATGATTCTCTATCATTCCGGAGTTGTTTACACGCAAATTATTGGCATTATCGGTGGTGTAAATAGTCACGCTTCCGTCACTATAGAACTTAAAGGAGTTCTCCGCCTCCATGTTTCCATTCATGAAAACCTGCGGACTGTTGGCGTCGCCCTTCACATAAGAACTGAAGTAAGTCAAATTCTGACTACCGCAATTTTTGATGCGATAATTGCCATTTTCCAACTTGGAAATATGGAAGATGAACGAATTGTCGCTTTCCACGAGCGGCAGACTGCCCAGATACCAGAAATTGGTCATCTCAACAGGTACCAGATAGCCGTTTCTCTCGCCGGCATAAGGCAGAGAAATATAGTAGTAACCATCTTCTACACTACCATCCTCTACTTCAACAATACCCTCAGCACTGTCGATATTATCAATTTGTTCTTGAGGAATAGCTGTGAACTCCCAGAAACGGCTTACGCCGGTGTTGCCTTGCGCCGTATAACTGGCACAACCATCACCCCACGACATCACCCAATAACGATTGCTCTCTTCCATATTCTGGACAGAGTAACCCAACTGACTGGCATCATACACGATATCGAATGCAACTGGAGAATCTACCCAACCAAGACCTTCGCCACGTCCTTGATTCGGCTGACGGCCCCAATACTGACCACTACTAAGGCTCTTCACTGAAAAGCCTTCACCATACTGCTTTACCTCAAAGATGTAAGGTGCTTCTGCCTTGGTTGGAGTGACAGGAATAGCAAAAGCGCCTTCCTGAATGCGCCACGGTTCAGCCACATCCTCTGCTTGATAAAGATACAATCCATTGCCATTCGTTCGTGAGATGTAGTAATAGCCTTCTGCCATAGCTTCCTGAGCATTCGCAGGAGTCCATCCAACACCGCATACAAGAAATAGCAAGCATAGGGCAACTAACTTTGCCCACATCGTCTTCTTTTGCATACACGTTTTGTTTTAAAGTTAATACTAAATTGTTCTTATTAATAGTTGCTTCACTAACTCAATAACAGGGGAAATGTCCAATTGACATCTACTCAGTGCACAAAAGTAGAAATAATAATTCATTATACATAGCCTGCCACAGCGAAAAAATCACGATATGTTTTGTATAACATGTTTTTGACTCAGTCCACTGTCGCTAAATACAACATCTTCTGTCAGCAACTTATCAAAAAAAACAGAAGCCGACTTCCAATCATTGATGGAGTCGGCCACTGTATCTTTTCACAAAGAAGATGAGAGTTGAAACCTTAACGTTTCGGTTTTGTTTAAGCAATGCTCACGAGGAGCTATAATAACTGTTTTACATTTCTACATTTTTAATAGCAGGTTGATAAAATCTTTATTCATATCACCCGTAACATTGACAATATGAAGTTGGTCATCGTTTGTACGATTAAATACAATCATTTCAACAACCTTGCTACCATTCTTTCTCACCCACACAGGCGTACTCTTGCGCTGAGCACCCTCTCCTGCAAAGGGTTTATAGTGTTTTTTGTCTGATTCCAGCAATTTCACCGCTTCCGTATAATATTTCTCCGGCTTACGAACAGCCGAAAAAATACGCATACTCTTTACGTGAGTAAGTATGTCGGGAATTTGTTCTACATCGCCATCCGACTCATCCTCGGCCGACATAATTTGTCGCAACTGGCTAATCATGCTCGGACTTACGGTCACACAACTGAAGTCTTTCACTTCTATTGAATCACACGACTGCTGCAAATTTTCCATGAAGACAGACACAAAATCTTTCACGCCTTTGGCCGCGCTCCCGATGGAAGTCATCAAGGCCAACAGAATGATCAGCGTAAGTTTTGTTTTCCTCATCATTCGCCCCTCCGAGGTTTATTGTTTCACCCACGTAGAGTCAAGTTGCTTTAAGCCCGCATCGCGCAAGCCCTTCGACATAGCCTTCAACGCCGACGAAACTTGTTCATATGCAACCTGAGGATCAGAATACGTATCTTTATAATCACTGTAGTTATAGCTTACGCCTACCTCCTCAGAATTTTGTTCAAAGGAATGCTGGGCAGCAAAGCCCAATCCAAGAACGATGGCTACTACAGCTGCGGCTCTATAAAGCGGCAACAAACGGAATCGTACCGTGTTGCGACGGGCATGAACCACCTCCGTTTCAACCCGGGCGAGCACTTTTTCATCGAAATCCGCACTTAGGCCTACCTTTTTCTCCTGTTGCAAACAAGCAAACAACGGTGCATAACGCTGCAAATGGGCCGGCACCTCTTCCTGACTGAAGAAATGACACAAAATCTGCTCTTCCTCCACGCTGGTTAGGCATTGCCAATAGCGTTCCAGTAATTGTTCAATGTATTTATAATCCAAAGCTATCTATTTTTTCAAAATTTTGCCTCACGCGCTGACGTGCCCTGAAGAGGTTTACCTTTACCTGATCTTCTGTGATACCCAACACGGATGCTATTTCCTTATAACTTTTTCCCTCTATATCCCTCAACTGCATCACCGACTTCAATTTCTCGGGCAATTGATTGAATAATTTCATCACCCAATCTTTTTTGTCATTCAGCGAGAGTGATTGCAACGGACTATACGCATTATCCGGAGTATTGTTAAACGATTCATCCAATGATTGGCTTTGCGAATCTTTTTTGGCAATCCAATCGAGCGCCAGATTCCTACAAACCGTTACACTGAACGCTTCGATTGACACGATACGGTCAAACTCCTCGCGTTTGTTCCAAACTCTGATCAACGTTTCCTGAACGATGTCCTCAGCCTCAACCGCGTCTAACGTGATGCGGAGCGCTAGACGATAAAGCAGGTCTTTTAAGGGTAATACGTCGTCCCTGAATGTTGTCATTGTTGTTGCTCTCTGTTATTAAAGACGATTTACCCGATGATTTGTTACACGACTGAACAAAAAATTGCAGACTCTGATTTGTTGGCAGGATAATGAAGTATCCATCAACAAGCCAGAGCCTGCTCTGAATTATGGAAATACCACTTCTTTTATTTCAAATACTTGGCTATATCCGAGGGAACATAGAATTTCTTGGTTCTGTCAACATAAGGCATCACCGAAGGAAGTTCTAACTTGCGATTGTCAGATCCACTCATCTGGGCAATGTTTGAATGAGCTTGAATGGTCATCGTCTTGCCGTTGGAAGGATTGTTCACAACGAGTTTATAGAATCCGTTTTTCTCTTCAGGTTCTATCACCTTAAAGTCATAACCCTTGAAAGCCACATCATGATGGGTAAAAATGCGGTCGGAGAAGGCATCCATCTTACCGTACATTCCAAATAGCGCCTGCATATAATGTGCTATCTCCACGTTGGTATTCATACCCACAGGGATTTGTCCTTTAGGGTGATAGCAAGCCAGGAATACATCGTCACCGGTATGTCCGCCACTGGCCCAGCCAAGGCAGCAATGATTGTTAAGGATCTTTGCCAGCAAGCCTGAGAAACTGGGGCTATACAACGGTTTGTCTTCTTGGCCCTTTCTCAATTCCACCGGAATCGGGCTGCTCTTATATCCCTTACTGTTAACGATGAGTTCAACTTCCTCATCCGTCAAATCAACACCTTCGCACTCTTTAAACACTTCACGAAGTTTTTCATAAGGTTCAGCATTCAAGCGTTTTCCCAAAGCATCGATAGACATCTTGAAATTCAGAATCGGCTGAAAGAGTTCTGCCTTTGTACGCTTGGAATAATTGCTCAAGCCATACTTACCGATGCTCATACCGCCTGTACAATGGTCTGCCAAAGCTATCACCACCGTGTTGCCATCTTTTTTGGCGAAATCAATAGCTGCACCGACTGCACGGTCAAAAGCCAACACCTCAGGACCTACTGTGGCAGGGTCGTTAGCATGAGTGGCCCAGTCAACTTTACTACCTTCAACCAGCAGGAAAAATCCTTTGGAATTCTTCGAGAGCTTTTCAAGAGCGAGTTTTACACCTTCTGCCAGTTCAGGTTCCTTGGCGGGGTCGCGGTCAATTTCATAATCCATGGAAGCCGTATTATACAGCGCCCACATCTTGTTGTTCTTACAACTGCGCATGCCGGCGAGGTCGTTGCGCAATACTGTGTAACCATGTTCTTTCAGATAGGCCTCCTGATCGCGGCTCAGATAGTTATTGCCACCACCGATTACTACGTCAAGTTGATTGTGTACCTGTTGTTCAGAAATGAAGTTATAGGCACCCCGATTATAGTAGTGGGCCGATACATCGGCAGGAGTTGCATGCGGAAACTCACAAGTCACCACAAAGCCCGTACTCTTTCCATAAACTTGCTTGGCAGCCTCAAGAAGGGTTGCCATCGGGCCATAGGCCTTAGTGCCGTCTATTGGGTCAATGTTGGCTTCACCTTGATCGGGTGGATATGATGACACATAACCGGCGCGACTGGCATGACCGGTCACATAACATGACGTCGTAGGGGCTGAGTCACCAATCGGACCATCAGAACAATTGGTTCTGACCGTACCACACAAATAAGGGTCCAAAAACAATTTTGGTTTTGAAGGATCCTGATAATACTGCAACCATCTTGCCAACGACAAGTTGCTCAGAGAAGTTCCGTCGCTTACCATCAAGATGATGTTCTTGACAGGCTTCACCGTTTTCGGGTCAATTGCTTTTACCTGAAATATCAACAGGAAAGCCATAACCAACACAAGGGATATTTTTTTATGTTTCATGGATATGTAATAAAATTATTATTGAACTTCGTAATTTAAGATAGTCGTTCCTCCGTCTTTACCAATTTGCCCTACGCGAGTAATGATTACTTTGTCCACTCCGGCACGCAGCGCTGCAAAGCTATTGTCCAGTTTGGGTATCATGCCGCCCTGTATCACCTGCTGTTCTTTCAGAGATTCATACTTCTGGGGCGTAATCAACGGTATGACACTATCGTCATCATCCGGATTGGCAAGCACTCCCTTCTTCTCAAAACAATAAATGAGCGTTACCTGATAATACGATGCCAAAGCCTTGGCTACTTCGCCGGCTATGGTATCGGCATTGGTATTGAGCAACTGACCTTTTCCATCGTGAGTCAGTGGAGCCATCACCGGCACAAAGTTGCGGTCAATCAATACGGAAAGAGCTTCACCGTCTACATTGTCTACATCGCCCACAAAACCATAATCTATTTCTTTCACCGGACGACGATGTGAGCGGATGACATCCATATCGGCACCCGTCAAACCCAATGCCTTCACGCCTAAAGACTGAAGTTTTGCCACGACATTCTTGTTAACCAATCCGGCATAAACCATGGTGACCACGCGCAACATATCTTCATCGGTAATGCGACGTCCGTCTACCATCCGAGTTTCTATTCCCATCTTGGCAGCCAGCGCTGTTGCCGTTCGACCACCGCCATGTATCAACACCTTCGGGCCTTCAACAGCAGTAAACTCTTCCAATAACTTTTGCAAGGAGGCTTCCTCTTCAACGATTTTTCCTCCCACTTTCACGATAGTTAGATTTTCTTTCATATTGCTGCAAAATTACTCAATTTTTCACTGCTATTGTTTACGTAATCATGTCTTTTTTACGATAAATCATTGAAAAGAACGATACTTTAACTCTCTTTCTCATTACTTCCAAGTAACCTTGTAGCAAAAACAGGTATTTTAGCACAATAGTGTCCTAAATAATGAATAGTCGTATGCAACCGTGGCTACTTTAACCCAAATCGGTCATTAGACTATTATGCGCAAACAAACTTTTTTTTTGTCATCTGCCTTTCCGTTTTTCGGTTGCAATGGAACCCCATTGCGCCCTCAAAACGTAGAGACATCTGAACAAAAACAAGAGTTGTTATCATCATAACGCTAATGACCGATTTGGGTTTAAGAGTGTAACCTGCCCGACAAGGTACATCCGACACGGCTCTTTCATTTAATTTGACATTGTTTGGCAACAACCTAAATAAGTAACATTTACCCCAAGAACAACCTTTATAAATATAAGGAATGCCTTGTTGGG
>CALZOH010000118.1 GCA_945827465.1 uncultured Prevotellaceae bacterium | reverse complement strand
AAACGTTCAATGACCTTTTGTACACGGCGCAAAACCGTCATGCAAACGTTCAATGACCTTTTGCACACGGCGCAAAACCGCCATGCAAACGTTCAAGGGCCTTTTGTTCCTTGTGTAAAACCTCCCTGCAAATGTTCGGAGCCTCATTGTTCATGATACAAAACAGTATAGTCTGAACGGGTATCTATAATTAACAGCCACTGTCTTTATTACGCTAATAATCTATTGAGATGATTCTTATTGCTAAGCCTTATAACTATCCACTGATGTTCTCTTGTAGAGTTCACCATCTACCAATTATCCCCGAAAATCATTATTAATTTCCGGGGATAATTGAATTAAAGTCGAGAATATCCGACCATCAAAATTCCGTCTTCACTAAGAACAACAGAACAAGATGATGAGTTGAGCTGTAAGAATGCGCAGGAACATTGACAGCGGATACACAGTAGAATAACTAACAGCCGGGGCATCATTGTTGGCCAAATCATTTGAAAAGCCCAATAAAGGTGGATCAGTATTTGAACCGGCTATCAGACCCATAAAGGTAAAATAGTTCAACTTATAACGCAAACGAGCAATTACGCCAATAATCAGGATTGGAACAATGGTAATAATGACACCAGTCCAAACGTACTTGAGCCCGTCACCGGCAATAATGGTACTCCAAAAGTTAGCACCAGCTTTAATACCTACGCTCGCGAGAAATAGTATAAGTCCGAGTTCACGCACAAATAGATTTACGCTCGTTGTAGTATATGAGACCAGATGAAACTTATATCCATAACGACCAATAATAATAGCAACAATGAGCGGACCACCTGCAATACCTAATTTAACAGGAGTAGGTATACCCGAAATAGAAATAGGTAGACTTCCAAGGATAACTCCAAGCAATATTCCGATAAAAATAGGAGCAATATTGGGCGTATTCAAACGTTTTACAGAATTACCTACCAAATCTGCAACGCGTTTTACTTTAGCCTCAGTTCCCACTACCATCAAACGGTCACCAATTTGCAGTTGCAGGTCACGATTGGCAAAAAGGTCCATGCCCGAACGCGTGAAACGCGTAATATTGACACCATATACAGAATTGAAATGCATTTGACCGAAAGTTTTACCTTCAATCTCAGGACGAGTAACAACCACTCGTTTAGAAATAATCGGCGAATGATCTTCATCCCAATCCATTTCAATGCGGTCGCCAAGAAAAGCGGTAATGGCCTCTGCATCGTCTTCTGCACAAACGATACGCATCTTATCACCTAAAGTAAACAACGAATCATTGTTGGCTTGAACCACTTCACCATTGCGCTCAATACGGGTGCAAACGAATGTACGTCCAAGGAAGCGACTTACATTAAATAATGTCTTACCACTCAGCGCTCGATTAGTAGCTACAATCGTCATATGGAAAGGACGAGCATGAGGATTAGCGTCCATTTGCTGCTTGATATATTCTTCTTCCTTCTTTAAAGAAATACGTAAGATATAGCGAATAACAATGGTAGCTCCTATCATACCCAATACGCCCAAAGGGTAAGCACAAGCATAGGCCGAAGCAATCTGATGGTCAGTCATTGCTGCACTCAAATCAGAATTATTGGCCATTACTTCTGCAAGAGTTTCATTGGCAGCACCCAAACCCGGAGTATTAGTAACTGCACCACAAAGCACACCGACCATCATAGGCAAATTTGACGGATTGCTGGTGTCGAAAAATAGATAATAAAGCGCAAACATGACACCCACATTCAGAAGGACTAAACTTGCCGCCAACAAATTGAGACGGATACCTCCCTTCTTGAATGATGAGAAGAAACCAGGACCAACTTGTAAACCGATACAATAAACAAAGAGAATCAGTCCGAAGTCCTGAATAAAATTAAGTGCTGAAGCAGGGCAGGCAAAACCCTCTGGTGTCTGTAAGTGAAGCACATTATAAATATGTCCAACTAAAATACCGACAAAAAGCACGAATGTAGACCCTAACGAAATACCTCCAACCTTTATTTTACCCAATTTAAAGCCAAATACGATGACTATAGCATAGATAAAGACAATATGGGCTGACGAGGTTAGGTTTGTGAATAACGACTGTAGCCAATCCATAGGATTTATATCAAAATAGTTTTAGTTATTTATTTTACGTTTGCAAAATTACGCTTTTTATATGCTCGTCAGCATTTCTTGAGGATAGAAATATCCAAATAACATTTGAATTTTGGCATCGCCAAGTCATATCTTCTACGAAAGTATAAATATTGGGAATGGAGTTGGCAAAATTCAGTCCAATCTCCATAGCCCTTCCAAACACGACACATGATGCTCGCGAATGCCTTTTTCATCCATCCAACGCCGTGTGTCGAATGTTTTCAGATGAGCTGTATTAATACCTTTACCGGCATCATTATTCCACACCCATGATGGAGTGGGCCAAAGACAAGCCCGAAATTGAATGGTCTTATAGAAGGCTTCGTCACATCCTTGTTGACCATGATGGGCCATTTGAAGATAATCGCAATTCAGATAGCGACCATAAGGACCACGAAGTACTTTATTGCCACACTCCACTCCTGCATCGCCCAAAAACACAACCGATTTGTGACGATCCCACACGCGAATAATAGTAGAAGAATTATTATAGGGATTTTGATGATATTCTTCGTTTGTTACGCCCAGGATTTTGATGTGGAGTGCATCAATCTTCAATTCAAGCCCGGGTTCACGAAGGTCGGTTACCGGGAATTTTCCTTCATCCAGATGCTGATAAAAATCAGTTGAGAATGGAAGATGCTCAGGCTCCTGTTTCAACAGTTCCGGAGAGAATCGCGAATGATAGATGCGGTTGATACGGAGTTGTCCGGGCGATTTCAAAATTTCGTTGAGCGCACCCATATGATCATTATGAGGATGAGAAATAAACCAAGCTTCTACTTCGTTGCCCAATGCTCCAAGGAAACCACGAAGGAAGGGCGTTTCTTCCTTTACACCGCCGTCCATCACCACAATTCTCCCTTTATTGGTAATTAACACATAAGAATTACCGATGGTGTTAATTTGTGAAGGAATTTGCCATAACGTAAAGCCGTTTCCTGATTTAGAAATTGTCTGCGCTGCCTTGGATACTACACGTGCTGCTTCTGCCGCATTTTGCGAGCCCAGCACAGCAATGCCGGATAACGCCATACATTGGAAGAAATGTCTGCGATTCATATAAAAATAGGTTTTAATTTTTCAAGAACTTAGCAGAGTGAGGTTTTCCGGCAAATTGCCAACTGATAATATATGTTCCATCCGGTAAACAACTGGCATCAAACTCTTCGTCACCGCGGAAGGTTCCTACCAACCTTCCGTCAAGATTGTAGATTTGAGCTTTGAAAACCAACTCTCGAACATCATAGGCATTGAAGTGCAGTTTCTGGCTGCTACGAGAGTATGTCAAGGTGTACTCTATGTCTGCTTCAAAATTATTCACAGAAGTATTGATGAGTGACTTCAATGTAGGTCTAAGCGACCACATCCGACCACTGTTTGTTTCATCTAAAGGTCCGGAACGATACCCATAAATCGGATTACCTTCTTCATAGATACTATTGTAATTAGTAGCCACATTATTCGTGGCAACATTTTTCAGATTAAAGAACTCTACTTGTTGCGGTATAATATCCCAAAGTTGTTTGGGATTGGTGGAGTCAGGCGGTAATAGCAAGATATTAGTACGGGTGGAAGTAGCGCCTTCGTCGGTAAGAGCCAAACCCGTACGAACATTTAATAGCATATAATGTCCACCCACGGGACGTAAATCCCAAAGTTGCGATAATTGCGAATACTGATTACCTTGCAAACAAGCGTTGGTTGAGTTAGCCGTCGAGTCGACCGGTCCTAAAAGATAAGCAGGATTGTCCTTGCTATAGATTCGATAATAGCAATTAGACGCCAATTCAAAGACACGAGGGAAGCGGTTGGCAAACTGGCGATCAATGTAAGCATTACGGGCCACGATGAATTGCTTTAAATCTCGAACGTATTCATCGTAAGTTCCGTAAAGATGCACTTCCAAATGGGTTTGGGCAGAAATGCTCCATCCGGCACCGCCCCGTGAAGTACTGGCATAATTCAGGTCAATTGACGGACGCATTTCTTGAACGATGGAGTCGGCATAGCCAATCATCAGCCGATCCAACTTGCCCCCTTCGTATAATGAATGGAAGGTATTGTATTGCGCTTTTTTCCACCATTCATCCGTTTTCATGCGATCAAACCAATTTTTGAAGTATGCTGACCCAAACTCTATGTCGGCCATCAAGAAGTTGGTAACATCACCATTGTTGCCACGCCGGGTGTCATCGTTAAATGCCAAATCGAAATCCCACACCGGCCCCAAATAGAGTTTGCTTTCACGCCGTTGCTTGTAGAAATAAATGCTATAAAAGATATCTGTGTTGGCGCAGATTTCGTTTGTAAGATACCATCCCAAGAAAGTCGTAGAGTCAATATAGGCCCGATAACCTTTTGTGGGACTGGTATAATTACTACCTGAAAGGGCTTCTTCAAACTTTCCGACAAACAATCTGATGTAATTCAATTGTCGGTCGTTGATCACATCGGATTTCGGACTATGCACTCGAATATTATTCCCGTAAACAGGAGAACTGAAATAGGTTTCTCCAGCATCCCGGTAGCCGTCAACCTCACAAAGATAACCGCCGGAAATATCCGTTGCCAGACTGGTCACCGGTTCTTCCTGTTCATAAATGTCAACTCGCTTCTTGTGAACTTGAACATGATCGGATATTTGATAGTTCCCCTTGTACACTCCATTAATATATAAATCAACAAATCGGGCAGCCGGCGAAAAGGGCATTCCAAGCAGACTGCTTACATAATTGGCCAATCCATTACGAAATAATAGTTTCTCCCCGCCATTGGAAAGCAACGTCCAATTACGAGCATTGGCATAACGATTACCCAGCAGCCGAACTTTCTTTGGGAACTTCACACGATAAGGTTTTTTGGCGAATCCCCACGAGGCATTTCCACGACCGCGAATACTGACGGAATCAAATTTTACGGTCCCGGTATCTGATACCAATATGATACGACATAGTTTATATTCTTCCTTGCTGGTAATACTATGGTTATCGAAAGTCTCAATATACAAAGTTTGAATATTGGTGAGCTGCTTGTAGTTGATTTGATTAAAAATGGACGCTCGCAAATTAGAGGCGCCCAGCAACATTAACAGAAACGCAGTCAATATTCCAAATCTCAACCGACACATTCTTCTTTGACTCGTAGAGAAACTCAATAGCACGTTCTTCATCTTTTACTTATTTGTATGAAATCTATTTGAAATGTAAGAAGGCAACTTCCACCGACTATTGTTAGAAGTTGTTAATGCAAAAGTAAGAAGAAGTATTCAAATCCTTATGCCTGCGCTCGAAAAACTTTGCAGGGACGCCTGTCAACCATGTCTTTCATGCACCCGGGCAGTAAAAAAAGATTAATCTATAAGTTAGTATGGAATAAAATATGTAATTTTGGCCGCGAAATAAAATCCGCTAACACACACAATTAATATATTGGAATAATAATATGGAGAAGAAAAAAGAAAGACTTTTTTCGGAATTTGCGCCTGTGAGCCGTCAAGAGTGGATGGATAAAATCACGGTGGACCTCAAAGGTGCCGATTTCAATAAAAAGTTAGTTTGGCGTACCAACGAAGGATTCCAAGTGCAACCGTTTTATATGAGAGAAGATGTGGAGAATCTTCCTGCGATGAATGCGCTGCCCGGAAAATATCCTTTTGTACGCGGTAACAAAACTGACGACAACAACTGGTATGTTCGTCAGAATGTGGTTTGTGGCGATGCCAAGGAAACGAATGCCAAGATACTGGACATTCTGAATCGCGGTGTTGACTCTCTGGGACTGAAGATTCCAGCCGACAATGTCAATGCAGCCTATCTGGATGCCTTATTGTCAGGCGTCGCCCCCCAGGCCATTGAGCTGAATTTCACAACTTGCCCTTGCGCAGTTCTCGACTTGGCTCGCGAAGTTGTTGCTTACTTCAAGCGTGCCGGTGTTGAGCCGACACAAGTACACGGCAGCATTGAATTTGACCCGCTGGGCAAGATGCTGCAAAAGGGAAAAAATATGAGCCAAAAGTTAGCTGACTTGAAGGCTTTGACTGAGATTGTGAAGGGATATCCGAACCTGACTTGTATTACGGTTGGCTCGCTGCTGTTGCAGAATGCAGGAGCTTATTGCTATCAGGAGAGCGGTTACGCGCTTGCTTGGGGTAACGAATACTTGAACCTGCTGACCGAAGCCGGTGTACCGGCCCGCGAAGCTGCGCGTCGCATTCGTTTCAGCATGGGTGTAGGCGGAAACTACTTTATGGAGATTGCCAAGTTCCGCGCCTTCCGCATGCTTTGGGCCAAGATTGTGAATACTTACGACGTGCCCGAAGAAGAGTGCTACACTTACATTATGGCTACGACAGCCAACTATAATAAGACCTTGTTTGACAGTTACGTCAACTTGTTGCGCACGCAAACCGAGGCCATGAGTTCCGCCTTGGCCGGTGTAGAATCCATGGTGGTTACCCCGTTTGATGCTCCTTATGAAGAGCCGACAGAGTTCAGTGAGCGTTTGGCCCGTAATCAGCAATTGATGTTGAAGGAAGAAAACCACTTCAGTAAGATTGTTGACGTGGCTGCCGGTTCTTATTATATTGAGCAGCTTACCCAATCGTTGGCCGGCGAGGCTTGGAAACTCTTCCTCTCAGTTGAGAAGGAAGGCGGCTTCTTGGCTGCTACGTTGAGCGGCAGTGTTCAGAATACGCTCAATGCCACTAACGACGACCGCCACAAGAAGGCTGCCCAGCGCAAAGAGTTCATCCTGGGCTCTAACCAATTCCCCAACTTCAACGAGGTGAGCGAGGGTAAGACTCCGCTTACTTGCTGCTGCAAATGCGGCGCTGAAGAAGCTACGGCATTCCCGAAGCTCAATACCACTCGCCTTGCCAGCGAGTTTGAAGACCTTCGCTTGCAGACTGAAAAGGCTGCCAAGCGTCCGGTAGCCTTCATGCTCACCATCGGCGACCTCAAGTGGCGTCAGGCCCGCGCACAGTTCAGCTGCAACTTCTTGGCCTCTGCCGGTTATCAGGTGATTGACAACTTGGGTTTCCCCACGGTTGAAGAGGGAGTTGAAGCCGCTGTCAAGGCCGGTGCCGACATTGTTGTTTTATGTTCAAGTGATGACGAATATGCCCAGCTGGCCGTTCCGGCTTACCAGGCTCTCAACGGTCGCGCCTTGTTCGTGGTTGCCGGAGCTCCTGCTTGCACCGACGACTTAAAGGCTGCCGGTATTGAATACTTCATCCACGTTCGCGTCAATCAGTTGGAGACGCTGAAAGAGTTTAACGCTAAATTGGGAATCTGATGAGAAAGAATTTTGAAAACATAGATATCAACGCCGTTCCGGCACAAGAGAACGGCCAACAGTGGCAAAAAGATAATCACATCACTGCCGACTGGCGTACCCCTGAGCAAATTGACATTCAGCCGGTGTACACCCGTGAGGATATGGAGAACATGGAGCATTTGGATTATACCGCCGGATTGCCTCCCTTCCTCCGTGGTCCGTACTCCATGATGTATCCTTTCCGCCCGTGGACCATCCGTCAGTACGCCGGATTCTCAACGGCTGAAGAGAGCAACGCTTTCTATCGCCGCAACCTGGCCAGTGGTCAGAAGGGTCTGTCGGTGGCTTTCGACCTGCCGACTCACCGTGGCTACGACCCCGATAACGAACGCGTGATTGGTGACGTGGGTAAGGCCGGTGTGTCTATCTGTTCGGTTGAGAACATGAAGGTATTGTTCTCGGGCATTCCCTTGAAGGATATGTCGGTGTCGATGACAATGAATGGTGCCGTACTTCCCATCATGGCCTTCTACATCGTGGCCGGTCTGGAGCAGGGAGCTACCCTCGACGTGATGGCCGGAACCATTCAGAACGACATTCTGAAGGAGTTCATGGTGCGTAACACCTATATTTATCCGCCTGCCTTCTCCATGAAGATTATTGCCGACATCTTCGAGTTCACTTCTCAAAAGATGCCGAAGTTCAACTCCATCTCCATTTCGGGTTATCACATGCAGGAAGCCGGTGCCACTGCCGACATTGAGTTGGCTTACACTTTGGCTGACGGTATGGACTATCTGCGCACGGGTATTAACGCCGGCATCGACATTGATGCCTTTGCTCCGCGCCTGAGTTTCTTCTGGGCCATCGGTGTGAACCACTTCATGGAAATTGCCAAGATGCGTGCTGCCCGTATGTTGTGGGCCAAGATCACCAAGAGCTTCGGCGCCAAGAATCCGAAGTCAATGATGCTGCGTACTCACTCGCAGACTTCCGGTTGGTCACTCACGGAGCAAGATCCTTTCAACAACGTCGGACGTACCTGCGTAGAGGCTATGGCTGCCGTATTGGGCCACACCCAGTCGCTCCATACCAACTCGCTTGACGAGGCTATCGCCTTGCCTACCGACTTCTCGGCTCGTATTGCCCGCAATACCCAGATTTTCATTCAGAATGAAACGCAGGTATGCCGCGAAATCGACCCGTGGGCCGGTTCTTACTATGTAGAAAAACTCACGGAGGAGATTGCCAACAAGGCTTGGGAACACATCCAGGAGATTGAATCGCTCGGCGGTATGGCCAAGGCCATCGAAACCGGAGTGCCCAAGATGCGTATCGAAGAAGCTTCGGCTCGCACACAGGCCCGCATCGACACGGGTCAGCAGGTGATTGTCGGCGTGAACAAGTATCGTTTGGATCATGAAGACCCGATCGACATCCTCGAAGTAGACAATACGGCTGTGCGCAACCAGCAGATTGAAGGCTTGGCCAAGTTGCGTGCCGAGCGCGACAATGAGGCTGTACAGAAGGCCCTCGACGCCATTACCGCCTGCGTACAAGAGTTCGCCGACGGTAAGAAGAGCAAGGAGAACCTGCTCGACCTGGCCGTAAAGGCCGCTCAGGTGCGTGCAACCCTCGGAGAGATTTCGTATGCCTGCGAAAAGGTAGTGGGCCGTTATAAAGCAGTTATTAAAACCATCAGTAACGTGTATTCATCAGAGACCAAGGGCGACACCGATTATCAAGAAGCTTGCCGCCTCACCCAACAATTTGCAGAGAAAGAAGGCCGTCGCCCGCGTATCATGATTGCCAAGATGGGTCAGGACGGACACGACCGCGGTGCCAAGGTAGTAGCAACGGGTTATGCCGACTGCGGTTTCGACGTCGACATGGGTCCGCTCTTCCAGACTCCCGCCGAGTCGGCTCGCCAGGCTGTGGAGAATGACGTTCACGTTTTGGGCGTAAGCTCACTGGCCGCCGGCCACAAGACGCTGATTCCTGCCGTTATCGAAGAACTCAAGAAGTTGGGTCGTGAAGACATCGCCGTGATTGCCGGAGGTGTAATTCCCGTCAACGACTACGACTTCCTTTACAAGGCAGGCGTAGCCGCCATCTTCGGTCCGGGTTCCAACGTCATGCGTTCGGCCATCGAAATTATGCATATCTTAGGAGAGAAGTAAAAATAGCCTCCCTCCTACTCCCTACTATCAAAGCCGCAGACAAGATCGTTTGTCTGCGGCTTTATGAATGCTTCTGGGGAACTCCCGGAAACGTGCCGCACACTCCGCGCTGATTTTCGGGACCCCCGGAAACGTGCCGCACACTCCGCGCTGATTTTCGGGACCCCCGGAAACGTGCCGCACACTCCGCGCTGATTTTCGGGACCCCCGGAAACGTGCCGCACACTCCGCGCTGATTTTCGGGACCCCCGGAAACGTGCC
>CALZOH010000117.1 GCA_945827465.1 uncultured Prevotellaceae bacterium | reverse complement strand
GATTCCTCTACGTCTCGTGGGCTCGGAGATGTGTATAAGAGACAGGATGTATTTTGCTCGGATTTCAAACCTTGATTCCCTATCGCGAAAGCATCATTGACACCCGGCAGATGAAGGTTCACCATTTGCGAGCTCATCTTTGATAGTGAAACAATCGCGCAAATCAAGATGTAAGAATCCATTTGTTTCTGCGCCATTAAGAAAATCGTAGGGGCGTATCGCATACGCCCCGATGAGAGCGAACATGAAAACAATAGCGGCGAACAAAATATCATCATTTAATAAGCGTATTCACCGCCGTGAGGGCGTCATGATAGTTGATTATTCGCCGAAAACTGTAGGGGCGTATCGCATACGCCCTGATGTGGGCGAAGATGAAAACAACAGCGGCAAAGGTATTTGAGAATGAAGCCTCGTTTTGTGCCAGACTTTTCCGCTGATATGTTCGCCGTCATGGAGGGCGTATGCGATACGCCCCTACATATTTACCATTTGTTCGTTGGTGATTCGTTCATGGCTGTTGTTGCGGTTGATTATTCGCCGAAAACTGTAGGGGCGCAAGGGCATACGCCCTCATCGTGAGCGAACTTGCTAAATGAAAAAAATGTGCAGGACAGAATCAATGGAAAAACTTGTTGCGCTCCCGATACTTGATATTTCGGGGATGATGATCAATAATTTCTTGGCGCAGGCGCGACCGATCAACGTGAGTATAGATTTCCGTTGTCGTAATACTTTCATGCCCGAGCATCGCTGCAATAGCCCGCAAGTCGGCTCCACCCTCTAAAAGATGCGTAGCAAAACTATGGCGCAACGTATGTGGCGATATATTCTTCTGAATCTGTGCGGCCTCGGCCAATTCCTTAATCAGATGAAACACCATGATACGACCGATGTTCTTAATGCTGCGCCTGACCGTAATAAAGACATAATCACTATACGCTGCCGGTATATCCCAAAGATTGCGGTCGTAAAAATAATTCTGCAATTCGTTGATGGCACGTGGCGAAATCGGCGCTAACCGCTCTTTGTTGCCTTTTCCCAAAACACGAATATAACCTTCGTCCAAATATAGATTCGATAATTTCAAATTGCAGAGTTCGCTCACCCGAAGGCCACAACTATAAAGGGTTTCGATAATTGCGCGGTTGCGCGATCCCTCCTTCTTACTCAAATCTATACAGGCTATCATCCGATCAATTTCGTCCACCGTCAACACCGTGGGAAGATAAAAGCCGATTTTAGGCGACTCTAAGAGTTCCGTCGGGTTATCCTCGATTTGATGGTCGACCAAAAGAAAGTGATAAAACGAACGCACACCACTCAAAATGCGCGCCACCGAGCGTGGTTCAATGCCCAAATCATGAAGCATGGCAGAAAATGCCCGCAGATGATGAATCTTTACTTCTTGCGGCGCCAAATTCATACCCGAAAGAAAGGAATAAAGTTTCTCCAAATCGCGCAAATAAGCATCAATCGTATTGTTGGAAAAAGATTTCTCCAACAATAAATAATTGCGATAGTCACGTGTCAGCGCCGAAAGCCCTTTATTAGATGCAGAAGTGCAGTTTTTGACAGAATGATTTTCCTTCATATTGAAGATATTTTCTACCTTTGTGCGCAGTCAAGGCAAAAATACAAAAAACTTCAACACTCATTGAAAATGAAAATTCAAATTATCAATGGCCCGAACCTCAATCTGCTGGGGGTTCGTGAACCCGAAATATATGGCAACAATGATTTCGAGCATTTTTTGGAACAATTGCGAAAGGATTATCCGGAAATTGAGATATCCTATTACCAAAGCAACGTAGAAGGTTTCATGATAGATAAACTGCATGAGGTCGGATTTGCCTATGATGGCATCATCCTGAATGCCGGCGCATACACTCATACGTCGGTTGCCCTCCACGACGCCATTCGTTCCATTCCGGCCCCCGTCGTAGAAGTACATATCTCGAATGTCTTCCAGCGTGAAGCCTTCCGCCATCACTCCATGATATCGCCCGCTTGCAAAGGCGTTATCTGCGGATTTGGTCTGACAGGTTACCGACTTGCCTTAGAAGCATTGATATAATCTGCATCTGAATGAATTTGGATGAATACATTCTGTCGCATATCGACGAAGAAGACCCCTATCTTTATCAACTTTACCGCGACACCAATATCTATCAAGTCCGTTCACACATGGCCTCCGGACATTTGCAGGGAAAAGTCTTGCGAATGCTCGTGCAAATGATACGTCCTCATCGCATTCTTGAAATAGGTACTTACACCGGCTATTCGGCACTCTGCATGGCCTCGGCCTTAGCTGAAAACGCTCGCATTGTCACCTACGAAATCAACGATGAACTGGAAGACTTCACCCGATTACGACTCGAAAGATCACCTTGGGCCCATGTCATTGATTTCAGAATTGGAAACGTACTACAAGATCTTCCCCAAGAAGAACTCTTCGATTTGATATTTATCGACGGCAACAAACGACAATATCTCGACTACTACGAATTATCTCTGCGCCATCTTCGCCCGGGTGGCTACATCTTTGCCGACAACACGCTGTGGGACGGTCACGTCATCGACCCAACTTACGACCATGATTCGCAAACCCAGGGTATCCGCCAATTCAACGATTTCGTTGCCCACGACAAACGGGTAGAAAAAGTCATTCTACCCCTGCGCGACGGACTCACATTAATTCGTTTGGTCACCACTGGTAAATGAATACACAGGCCTTTTTGTTGAGTCGACAAACAAAAAAGGAAGTATTCCGAAAAAACTAAGACCGAAACATGCAAAATACGTATATGAAAACAATATTTATCAGATGATTTGTGTAACTTTGCCACCAGTTTAAAATAACTGTTTTAACATTATGCAAAGTAAATTATACTTATCATTAACTATCCTTGCTGCAGCCACACTGACATCATGCAGCAAGATGGGTGCATTGTCATCAGACAATTTCTCTGTTAATCCTTCACCACTGGAGTCAGTCGGTGGACAAGTTCCAGCAACTATCAATGGCCGCTTCCCTGAAAAGTACATGAAGAAGAAGGCCGTAGTAACCGTTACTCCCGTATTGCGTTATGCCGGTGGCGAAACCGCTGGTGACGCAGCTACTTTCCAAGGCGAAAAAGTGGAAGCCAACAACCAGACCATCTCTTATCGCGTAGGTGGAAACTATACGATGAAGACCAACTTCAAGTATGTTCCCGAAATGCTGAAGAGTGACCTCTACCTGACCTTCAACGCCAAGAAAGGAAAGAAAACTGTAAAGATTCCCGATGTAAAAATTGGCGAAGGCGTGATATCAACCTCTGAGTTGGTAAATCGCACCCTGAAAAATGCCAGCACAGCATTTGCACCCGATGCTTATCAGCACATCATCAAGCAAAAGCAAGAAGCCAACATTCAGTTCCTTATCCAGCAGGCCAAGATTAGAACCAGCGAGTTGAACGGAGTTTCTGTTCAGCAGTTCGTTAAGACCTTACAGGAAATTCAGGCTGACGAGCAGCGCAAAGCTTTGGAGAATATCGAAGTTTCTGCTTACGCATCACCCGATGGTGGCATGAGCTTGAACACCAAGGTAGCTCAAGACCGTGAAAAATCTACACAGAAGTATGTAAAGTCTCAGTTGAAGAAGACCGGTTTGGAAGCTGAAGTAGATACCAAATATACCGCTGAAGACTGGGAAGGCTTCAAAGAATTGGTTTCTCAATCCAATATGCAGGATAAGGAAGTCATCCTCCGCGTCCTCTCAATGTATCAAGATCCTGAAGAACGCGAACATCAGATTCGTAACCTCTCAGCAGCTTTCACAGACTTGACACAGGAAATTCTTCCGCAGTTGCGTCGCGCCCGCATGACCATCAACTACAACTTGATTGGCCGTAGCGATGACGAGATTCAGGCTCAATATAAGTCTGACGCTTCTCAGTTGAGCGTTGAAGAACTTCTTTACAGCACAACTCTTACTGAAAATGTTGCTGAACAGGAAGGCATCTTCAAGAAGACTGCTCAACTCTATCCTAACGACTACCGTGCTTACAACAATTTGGCAACCATTGCTTACGCTAATGGTAAATACAATGACGCTAAGAACTATTTGCAACAAGCCCTCAAGGCCAACAGCAATGCTGCTGAGCCCAATGTAAACCTCGGTTTGATCTCTTTGATCAATAACGATCTTACATCTGCTCAGAAATATTTGGCTAAGGGTGCAGGTAGCCAAGCTCTCGGTGAAGCTCTCGGTAACATGTATTTGAAGCAGGGCAACTATGCACAGGCTGTTAAGTCTTTTGGCAATGCAAAGAGCAACAGTGCTGCTTTGGCTCAGATTCTGACAAAAGACTACATGAAAGCTGCTGAAACTTTGGCTGCAGTTCAGAAGAAGGACGCAATGACCAGCTACCTCAAAGCTATCGTTGCAGCTCGCACCAACAACAATAACATTGCTGTTGATAACCTGCGCGATGCCATCGCCAAAGATGCTTCTTTAGCTGCTTACGCTGCAAAAGACCTTGAGTTCTTGAAGTTGCAGAACGATGCAACATTCAAAGTTCTCACTAATAAATAAACTCTATACCAAGCGGAACTCCGCTTTAAAACAAGAAAGAGAGGTCCGCTCAGAAATGAGCGGACCTCTTTGGTTTTCTTAACGAATGACATCACAATATCTATGAGAAAGTATTTTGGTTTTCTTCTCCTTTCAATCTTACTTATCAGCTGCGGCGGCCAACGCGGCAGCATTTCTGTTGAAGGCCGCTTCAAAAACCTGCAAGACGGAAGATTTTTTGTTTTCAGTACCGACCCTTCATGGGGCACATTCGACACCATTCGCATTACAGACGGTTCGTTTAGTTTCACACATGAACTTTACGATACCGTATTGTTAACAGTTCAATACCCCAACTTCTTACAGATGCCCATCGTGGCCATTCCCGGGAAAACCATCAAGATAAAAGGTGATGCCAGCAACCTTTTGGCAACCCGCATCAGCGGTTCCAAAGAAAATGAAGAACTATCAGACTTCAGACGTTCTATCATCAAAAAAACTCCAGCTGAGATCAATGCCTTGGGCGAAGAATTCATTCGTAATAATCCCAGCAGCTACGCCTCAATGGCCATACTCGAAAAGTATTTCTTAGCTAATCCTAAACCTAACTATGCTCAACTGGACACGCTCTTCAATATCATGATGAAGGCTGCTCCCAAACGCGCCTCACTACAATTGCTCTATCAACGCTCACGTGGACTCATTAAATGTAGGGTTGGAGCACCATTACCTTCATTCAATGCTGTCACAATTGATAGCATAAAAATCTCTCAAGCCACCCTAAAAGACAAGTATTCCCTCATCACCTTGTGGGCAACCTGGAACGGAGACATCTATGCCTCTTTACGCCTGCAACGCCAAGAGTTACGTCCATTCTTGAAAAAAATCAACATTGTCAACATCTCCTTAGATGCCGACACCATTGAGACCAAACGATTCATTCGCGAAGACTCTATTCCCGGCTACCACATCTGCGACCGTATGAGCTGGCAATCGCCATTGGTTCAGAGTTTCGGCGTTCGCAACCTTCCTTCCACCATATTGGTTGACAAGCAAGGACGCATTCTTGCTCGCGACTTAGAGTTAGATGCCATCAAAGGAAAGTTACAGGAACTCCTGGAAACAGATAAATAACTCATCAAACCTCACGATATGCTCGCAAAATTATTCAGTGCAGCCGTCAATGGACTTCAAGCCACCATCGTAGAAATAGAAATCGGAACCTATCCGGGAATGGACCTTCATCTCTCCGGACTCCCTGATTCAGCCATTCGCGAAAGCATCAGCCGCGTCAAGACTGCCATTGCTAATACAGGCTATAAAAAACTTTACCAAGCAATCGTTCTCAATCTTGCACCGGCCAATCTGCGCAAAGAAGGAACAGGTTATGATTTACCTATTGCCATAGCCATGTTAACCTGCGCTGATGTTGTATCACGCGACCAACTTTCCAAGACCATTTTACTGGGTGAATTAGGTCTTGATGGTACACTGCGCCCTATAAAAGGTTGCTTACCTGTTGCCATTGAAGCACGCAAACAGGGCTTTGAGAATCTGATTGTACCCATGGAGAATGTTCGCGAAGCAGCCGTAGTCAATCGCATCAAAGTATTTGGTGCAAATCACTTAGCAGAAGTGGTTGATTTCCTCAATGGAAGAGAAAGCTTGAACCAAACCATTATTGACACTCGAAAGGAGTTTTTCAATTGTCAGAACCAATTTGATTGCGATTTTAGCGAAGTTCGAGGACAAGAAAATGTGAAACGCGCCTTTGAAGTAGCAGCTGCCGGTGGTCACAACATGATTATGATTGGTAGCCCGGGATGCGGAAAATCCATGATGGCTAAACGCATGCCCACCATTTTACCGCCTCTTTCCTTGGCAGAAAGTGTGGAAACCACTCAGATTCATTCCGTAGCAGGCATTCTCAGCCCGGATACATCATTAATAACACAACGCCCGTTCAGAAGTCCACACCACACCATCTCAGATGTAGCTCTGATAGGTGGAGGTTCTACCTTTCAGCCCGGAGAAATATCTTTGGCTCACCATGGAATACTATTTCTTGACGAACTTCCCGAATTTAACCGAACAGCCATTGAGACACTGCGCCAGCCTCTTGAAGACCGTCGCATTACTATCAACCGAGCCAAGTATCGCATCGATCTTCCCTGCAGTTTCCAACTTATTGCTGCCATGAATCCCTGCCCATGCGGTTTCTACAATGATCCACACCATCATTGCGAGTGCAATCCAGGACAAGTGAAGCGTTATCTCAATAAAATCAGTGGACCGCTACTTGACCGCATCGATATTCAGGTGGAAGTAGTTCCCCTTACCTTTGACGAAATTTCCAGAACATCTCCGGGTGAAAGCAGCATGACCATCCGAGAACGTGTCATGGCGGCCAGAGCTATTCAAACAGAACGATTCAAGGAGTATCCCAACATTCATTGTAATGCACAAATGTCAAGCAAATTGCTCCACAACCTTGTACAACCTGACGAAGCAGGACTTCAACTACTGAAATCTGCCATGGACCGCTTCAACATGTCAGCCCGCGCCTATGAAAAGATCTTGAAAGTAGCTCGCACCATTGCCGACCTCGCCGGCAGTGAAAACATTCAGTTCAATCACCTCGCCGAAGCCATCGGCTATCGCAATCTTGACCGCGGCGACTGGGCTGAAAGAAGTGTGTAGGATTCATACAAAGACACAATCCCTGAATAATATGACAAAACGCGAGATATCAAAACTATTTGAAGACAGAAAGATTCGTACCGTATGGGACGATGAGCAGGAGAAGTGGTACTTCTCTATTGTTGATGTGGTGGCTGTGCTGGTAAATAATAAGGACCATCAGACAGCCAGAAAGTATTGGAACAAGCTAAAACAACGTCTGAAAGAGGAAGGATTTGAACCGGTGACAAATTGTCACCAGTTGAAACTAAAGGCAGAAGACGGAAAGCTTCGACTGACCGATGTGGCTGATACCGAGCAACTCTTCCGAATTATTCAATCCGTTCCCTCTCCTAAGGCTGAACCTTTTAAACAATGGATGGCACGTGTGGCAGCAGAGCGCATTGACCAACTGCAAGACCCTGAACTAAGTATCCAACAAGCCATGATGGACTACAAACGGTTGGGATATTCTGACAATTGGATCAACCAACGCCTCAAGAGCATTGAGATACGCAAGGACTTGACCGACCAATGGAAACTCCACCATGTGAAAGAAGGCATGCAATATGCCACTCTTACCGACATCATCTATCAGCATTGGGCAGGAAAAAGTGCCAAGGAATATAAGCAGTTCAAAGGATTGAAAAAGGAGAACCTACGCGACAATATGACCAATGAAGAACTTGTATTGAACATGTTGGCCGAACTCTCTACGACAAGCATCACCAAGTCCAAGAATCCACAGACGCTGGAGGACAACATGCAATGTGCCGCAGATGGCGGCGATGTGGCACGAGTGGCTCGCGAACAGTTAGAAGCCAAGACTGGCCGCAATGTTGTTTCTCCGCTGTCTGCCAAAAGGTTTCTCGAAGGTCAAAAAGACCAAGGACTATTGGATAAGGATGTTGAACCATCAAATAACAATTGATATGGAACACACTTCATCAATACCGAAATACATCTCTCATGTCAAAAAAAGTCTTACCGGAGAGATTGTATCTTTCCAAAGTAATGAGGAACATTGTCTGGAGGTTGCGGAGCTGGCAAAAGAATTTGCCAGTGAGTTTGACATGGGCGAATGGGGCTATGTTTTAGGACTGTTGCATGATAAAGGCAAAGAGAAACATCAGTTTCAGGAATACATACGCGATGTGAATGGAATACCAGGACATAAAGATTGGACTCAAAAGGGGAAGGCTCATTCATACGTAGGAGCAATATTAGCAAAACAACTCTTTCCTTATGTTTACCCTATGCTTAGTTATCCTATTATGGGACATCACACTGAGTTGGAGGACTATTACGATTTCCATAAAAAGATGAGTAGTGTTATACCTAATGAAGTCACCCCTTGTGATTTGAACACTCAATTATCAATACCTTCTTCATTAATAAAACTTTCTGCTTTTGATTATGCGACAGTTATCCGCATGCTCTTTTCATGTCTAAAAGATGCAGACAATTTATGTACCGAAAAGTTTATGCAGCCCCAAAAGTATCAATTAAGGGGTAACAAAATTTCTATTCCTGAAATGCTGGATAAACTTGAAAGATATCTTAAACAATTGAAAGAGAGATCCGTAGATTCGGAGGTAAATAGGATTCGGAAACGAGTACAAGATATATGTAGGCAAGAAGCAGAAGGAGATAAGGGATTCTATGGATTAACAGTTCCTACAGGCGGAGGAAAAACGTTGTCTTCCATACTATGGGCATTGTTACATGCAAAAAGAAATCATCAGAAGCGCATTATCATAGCTATACCTTATACAAGTATTATTGTGCAGACTGCAAGTATCTTGAAAGATATATTTGGTGAAGATAATGTTTTAGAGCATCACTGTAATTTCAATGTAGAAGATGCGACTGATAATGTGGAAGAAAGAGAAAAGATAGCTCTTGCTACGGAAAATTGGGATTATCCAATAATCGTAACAACGAATGTAAGATTGTTTGAATCCATGTTCTCCAATAAAAGATCTGATTGCAGGAAACTACACAACATTGCTAACAGTGTGATTATTCTCGATGAAGTACAGGCCTTACCGATAGGTTTCTTACAGCCAATAATCAGCACGTTGAAATTGTATAGGCAAGTGTTTGGCGTGTCTGTCCTCTTTACTACAGCCAGTCAACCCATACTATGTGGACAACATGTTAGCTGGGGGCTTTCCAAATTAAGTGGTATAGACGAAAAAGATTGGCATGAAATCATCCCTGCCGAAGAAAAACTATATGACAAATTAAGGCGTGTAGAAATCCACGCAGATAAAGAGATTTCCACATACGATGAGATTGCAAATCGAATGGCGAAGCATAACCGAGTACTGTGCATCGTGAATAGTCGAAAAGATGCACAGGAAATATTCAAAAAACTTCCTGAAGAAGGATTTACTATACATCTTTCTCGTCTTATGTATCCAGAACATGTGTCGTCATCAATTGAGCAGATAAAAAAAGCATTAAAATCAGATTGTCCAATAATCAGAGTGGTTTCCACACAATTGGTTGAAGCTGGTGTGGATATTGATTTCCCTGTTGTCTTTCGTCAAGCAGCAGGAAGATGCAATAGAGAGGGGCATAGAGAATTAGGACATACGTATGTATTCAAGTTGCCCAACCAATCCAATAAAGGGGTATTAAAGGGAGCCATAGAAGCATACTATCAATTTAAATTAGATGGAAAACACTATGATTGGCTTTCACCAGAAGCAATGCATACATATTTTCGCAATCTTTACCAGTCGGCAGTATTTGA
>CALZOH010000116.1 GCA_945827465.1 uncultured Prevotellaceae bacterium | reverse complement strand
CACAAAACCATTTTGTACACGCTCAATACACGATTATACACGACACAAAACCGCATTGCTTCGCACAATTAGGTACAATTACAATCTGTAATTAATGACCTATTTACTCATACTTGAATTCTAATATTAATTTGAGGCTCACACATCTTCAAAAGCACTCTTCAAATAAAAAACAAGAAAATATTTGATCAAAAACAACGAATTGGCACGCTATTTGTATAAATAGAGACATCATAATTACAATAACAAAACAATTAAAGATACATTTCATCATGCAAAAAGGTACTATTGGGGTAACAACTGACAACATCTTCCCCATCATCAAGCAGTTTCTTTATAGTGATCACGAAATTTTTCTCCGTGAAATAGTTTCAAATGCTGTTGACGCTACCCAGAAACTACGCATTCTTTCTCAAAGAGGCGAAGTAAAAGGCGAATTGGGTGACTTGACCATTCATGTAAATGTAGACAAGGATAAAGGCACCATTACCATTAGCGACCGTGGTATTGGTATGACCGAAGAAGAAATCAACAAATACATTAACCAGATTGCCTTTTCAGGTGCAAATGAATTCCTTGAGAAGTACAAAAAAGACGATGCAGCTTCTATCATTGGACACTTCGGTCTTGGATTCTACTCGGCCTTCATGGTCAGCAAACAAGTAGATATCGTTACACGTAGTTACAAAGAAGATGCAAAGGCCATGAAGTGGACATGCGACGGAACGCCAGAATTCCAAATGGAAGAAACTGAAAAAGAAGGTCGCGGTACCGACATCATCCTCTACATTGACGATGATTGCAAAGAGTATTTGGAGAAATACAAGATTCTGGAACTCTTGCGTAAATACTGCAAATTCTTGCCGGTTCCTGTTGCCTGCGGTAAAAAAACTGAATGGAAGGACGGCAAAGAGGTCGATACAGATGAAGACAACATCATCAATAACGTCAATCCGCTTTGGAAACAGAAGACTACAGAGTTGAAAGATGAGGATTACAAGAAATTCTATCAGGAACTCTATCCGGGTAATGACGAACCCATGTTCTGGATTCACCTAAATGTAGATTATCCCTTCAACTTAACCGGCGTACTCTATTTCCCGAAAATCAAGAACAATATCGAGCTTCAGCACAACAAGATCCAACTCTACTGCAACCAGGTATTTGTTACCGATCAGGTTGAAAACATTGTACCGGAATTTTTGACTCTGTTGCACGGCGTAATTGACTCTCCCGACATTCCTCTAAACGTAAGTCGCAGCTACCTGCAAAGCGATGCCAACGTAAAGAAGATTTCTAATTATATAATGAAGAAGGTAAGCGATCGCCTGCAAAGCCAGTTCAAGGAAAACAGAAAGGAATTTGAGGAGAAATGGGACGACTTGAAACTCTTCATCCATTACGGAATGCTTTCACAACCCAACTTCTACGACAAAGCCAAAGATTACGCCTTACTAAAGGACACTGAAGGTAAGTATTACACTTACGAAGAATACAAAAAACTGATTGAAGGAAACCAGACCGACAAGAACAAGAATCTGATTTACCTATATTCCAACAATGTAGAAGAACAATATAGTTTTGTAGAAACTGCAAAGGAAAAAGGATATAGCGTATTGCTCTTGGATGGCCAACTCGACGTTCCCATGGTTGGTCTGCTTGAAGAGAAACTCGGACAATGCCGCTTTAGTCGTGTTGATGCCGACATCGTTGAAAGACTGATTCAGAAAGAAGATGAACTCAAGACTAATCTGAGTGATGAACAAACGCAACAACTCTCAACTATTTTCAAGAGCCAATTACCCTCTCTTAGCGGCAAGGACTTCCATGTAGAAGCACAAGCATTAGGAGAAAACTCCAATCCTGTGATGATCACCCAAAACGAATTCTCACGCAGAATGAAAGAGATGAGTCGCATACAACAAGGTATGAGTTTCTACGGACAAATGCCCGATATGTATGCCGTTGTTCTGAATGCAGATCATCCACTCATCAAGAAAGTTTTGGATGATGCCACCCAAAAGACCGAAGCCGCATTGAAACCCATCTTGGCCGAGTTGAAAGGATTGCATGCACGCCAAAGCGTACTGCGCCAGCAACAGAATGATAAGAAGCCCGAAGAAATCACGCAAGAGATGAAAGATGACTTGGAAACTTGCAACAAGAGCATTCGGGAAGAAGAGACCAAGCGTGACAATATCATCTCAAGTTACGCTAAAGACAATGACATCGTTCATCAGCTCATCGACTTAGCCTTGCTTCAAAACGGATTGCTGAAAGGAGATGCTCTCAACCAATTCCTCAAGCGAAGCATTAATCTGATTCATTAATCATTCACTAAACATAATTACAAGGCGGAAACTCATTCACAACGTTTCCGCCTTTTTTATACTTCCATCTAACAACATGGCAATGCACACAGAAACAAATCTTATGCTGAAAAATGAAAAATTGTCGCAAATAACAGTCCCAATAAAGCAGAATGACTAATTTTGCAGCCTAATTCTAAAATAACGAGTTTTAAAATGAAGAATAACGTTATACTTTTGCTACATTGTCCTGACCAACCGGGCATTTTGGCAGAAGTTACCAACTTTATCACCGTTAATAAAGGGAACATTGTCTATTTGGATCAACACGTGGATCACGTGGAAAACATTTTTTTCATGAGAATTGAATGGGAGTTGAAAGATTTCACTATTCCGAGAGACAAGATTGGAGAATATTTTGAAACCCTTTATGCACGCAAATATCAAATGGAGTTTCATCTCTATTTTTCCGACATTCCTCCTCGCATGGCTATTTTTGTATCGCGAATGTCACATTGTCTTTATGACCTATTGGCACGTTACACGGCCGGAGAATGGAATGTGACCATACCGCTTATTGTGAGTAACCACTCCGACTTGGCCAACGTAGCCGAACGCTTTGGTATCCCTTACCACGTTTTCCCCATTACCAAAGATAGCAAAAAGGAGCAAGAAGAGAAAGAGATGAAGCTGCTCAAGGATAACAACATTGATTTCATTGTATTGGCTCGATATATGCAAGTAATCAGCGAAAACATGATTCAGCATTATCCCAATAACATCATCAATATCCACCATTCTTTCTTGCCGGCTTTTGTGGGAGCAAAGCCCTATCATGCAGCCTTTGCAAGAGGTGTAAAAATAGTGGGAGCAACCGGACATTATGTCACCACCGAACTTGACGCCGGCCCAATAATTGAGCAAGACGTTGTTCGTGTGACCCACAAAGACACCGTGGAAGATCTCATCAACAAAGGTAAGGATCTTGAAAAGATTGTACTGTCACGCGCCGTACAAAAACACATCGAGCACAAAGTACTTACCTATAAAAATAAGACTGTAATCTTCAGCTAATGCCATTACTCACTCTTTCACGCGAAAAGTTTGTTTGAAAGAATCAATCGTATAGTGAGATTTACAAAATCAAAGTCAAATTGAACAGACCAAGCAGAAAGAGCAGAAAGGAAGAACAACATTTATATTAAGGAACTACAAAAAAGCAACGAAGAAATTATTTTTAGCTAACTTCGCTTGCAATCAGACACAAGACAAATAATTAATTACGCAAGATAATCATATCATATAATCAAATGAAAAAGTATAATTTCAATGCGGGACCTTCTATTCTACCCCGTGAAGTAATTGAACAGACAGCACAGGCGTGCTTGGATTTCAACAATTCAGGTCTTTCTTTAATGGAGATTAGCCACCGAGCTAAAGATTTTCAACCGGTAGTTGACGAAGCCGAAGCTTTGCTGAAAGAATTACTTGATGTACCTGAAGATTTCACAGTATTGTTCCTGGGAGGCGGTGCCAGCATGCAATTCTGCATGGTTCCCTTCAATTTCTTGGAAAAGAAAGCCGCTTATTTGAACACAGGAACATGGTCAAAGAAAGCTATCAAAGAAGCCAAACTTTTCGGTGAAGTAGTTGAGGTTGCTTCATCAGCAGACAAAAACTTCACCTACATCCCCAAAAACTATACCATTCCTTCTGACGCAGATTATTTTCACTATACAAGTAACAACACCATCTTCGGAACCGAGATTCGCCAAGATCCCGACAGTCCGATATTGATGGTAGCAGACATGTCGAGCGACATTCTCTCTCGCCCCATTGACGTTAGCAAGTATCTGGCCATCTATGGCGGTGCGCAAAAGAACTTATCAATGGCTGGTGTAACCTTTGTGATTATTCGCAAGGATGCTGTAGACAAGGTGACTCGCCCTATTCCTACCATGCTGAATTACAAGACCCACATTGAAAAAGGCAGTATGTTCAACACACCTCCCGTAGTGCCCATCTACTCTGCCCTAATGAATCTGCGTTGGGTTAAAGCTCAAGGCGGTGTAAAGGAAATGGAACGTCGCGCTGAACTCCGCTCCAACATTCTTTATGACGAAATCGATCGCAACAAGATGTTCCGCGGCACAGTTGAAAGTGAAGACCGTTCACGCATGAACATTTGCTTCGTAATGAATGACGAATACAAAGATCTTGAAGCCGATTTCATGGCATTAGCTACAGAAAGAGGAATGGTAGGTATCAAAGGTCACCGATCTGTTGGTGGTTTCCGTGCATCTTGCTACAACGCGATGAGCGAAGAAGGTGTACGCGCCTTGGTTGATTGCATGAAAGAATTTGAGTTGAAACACTAATTCATTTACAATTATAATAAAATGAAAGTACTTATCGCTACAGAAAAACCTTTTGCAGCTGTTGCTGTTAAGGGTATTAAGGAAGTTCTGACTGATGCCGGTTATGAATTGGCTCTGTTGGAAAAGTACACCGAACGTGAAGCACTGTTAGCTGCCGTAGCTGATGTTGACGCCTTGATTGTTCGCAGCGACAAAATTGGCGAAGATGTATTTGCTGCTGCTCCACAACTAAAGATTGTTGTTCGCGCCGGTGCCGGTTACGACAACATTGACTTGGCTGCCGCAACTGCCCACAACGTAGTAGTGATGAACACTCCGGGACAAAATGCCAATGCTGTTGCCGAACTGGTTATGGGACTGTTGGTATTCACCGTTCGTAACTTCTTCAACGGCAAATCGGGAAGCGAGCTCAAGGGCAAGACCCTGGGTCTGCTGGCCTTCGGTAACGTGGGTCGCAACGTAGCACGCATTGCTAAAGGATTCGGCATGAAGGTTCAAGCTTTCGACGCTTATTGCCCGGCAGAAGCCATTGAAGCAGCCGACGTAAAATCTGTGACATCGCAGGAAGAACTCTTCAAGACGAGCGATGTGGTAAGCCTACACATCCCGGCAACACCCGAAACCTGTCAAAGCATCAATGCCCAATTGGTTTCGAGTATGAAACAAGATGCCATCCTCATCAATACAGCCCGTAAGGAAATCATTAATGAGGCCGAACTGATCAAGACCCTTGAGGAACGTACCGATTTGAAATACATTTCAGACATCAAGCCTGATGCCGACGCTGTCTTTGCCGAGAAATTTGCCGGACGCTACTTTGCTACCCCCAAAAAGATGGGTGCACAAACTGCCGAAGCCAATATCAACGCAGGTATCGCAGCTGCCAACCAAATCGTAGGTTTTCTCAAGGATGGCGACAACAAATTCCAAGTAAATAAATAATCTATTTATCAATAACGAGAATCACTAAAGACTAAAAACACACGAAACTATTTCGGGTTGTTTTTAGTCTTTAATTGTTTCAATACAACATCAAATATGGCAATCATTAAACCCTTCAAAGGCATACGCCCACCTAAGACCTACGTGGAAGATGTAGAGTCAAGACCCTACGACGTGCTTAACTCTGAAGAAGCACGCACCGAAGCTGGCAATAACGAGAAGTCGCTCTATCATATCATCAAACCTGAAATCAACTTTCCTCAAGGAACCAGTGAATATGATCCTCGGGTGTATGAAAGTGCGGCAGAACATTTTCAACTCTTTCAAGATAATGGCTGGCTGGTACAAGACAAGC
Source organism: uncultured Prevotellaceae bacterium (assembly GCA_945827465.1). Classification (GTDB taxonomy): domain Bacteria; phylum Bacteroidota; class Bacteroidia; order Bacteroidales; family Bacteroidaceae; genus UBA6382. The sequence goes on along the minus strand of CALZOH010000116.1, from coordinate 4,037 downwards.
AGGAGAACTACTATCTGTATGCTCAAACCATGAATGGTAAGACCCAATTCGGCTTGGTGGTTTGCGCTGCCGTAGCAGATTATCTGAACGGAGTTATCAAGAAGCATGAGTTAACACGTAAGGACAAAGAAGAAGATCGCATGAAACACGTCCGCATCTGCAATGCCAATATGGAACCGGTGTTTTTTGCCTACCCTGACCACCCCACACTTACAGCTCTCATCAACAAATACGCTGCCACTGCACCCGAATATGATTTCATTGCACCCATCGACGGTTTCCGCCATCAATTCTGGATTATTTCAGATAGTGCCGACATTCAAACCATCACTGAAACGTTTGCAACCATTCCGTCACTCTACATTGCCGACGGACACCACCGCTCGGCTGCAGCTGCATTAGTTGGTGCCGAAAAGGTAAAGAATAACCCGCAAACTACCGGCAAGGAAGAATATAACTTCTTCATGGCCGTTTGTTTCCCAGCCAGCCAACTGACCATCTTGGACTACAACCGTGTTGTTAAAGATTTGAACGGTATGACAGCAACAGAATTCTTGAAAGCATTGGCCGAAAACTTCACCGTTGAAGATATGGGTACGGAAATCTATCGTCCGCAACAACTGCATGAGTTCTCTCTCTATCTGGAAGAACATTGGTACAAGTTGAATGCCAAGCCCGGAACTTATAACGACCAAGATCCCATCGGCGTATTGGACGTAGACATTTCATCCCGCCTTATCTTAGACCATCTGCTGAACATCAAAGATCTTCGCACGGACAAGCGCATTGACTTTGTTGGCGGCCTCAGAGGATTGGGCGAACTCAAACGTCGCGTTGATTCGGGAGAAATGAAAATGGCTTTGGCTCTATATCCTGTTACTATGAAACAAATCATGGATATTGCCGACAGCGGAAAGATTATGCCGCCCAAGGCAACTTGGTTTGAACCAAAACTGCGCAGTGGTTTGGTAATACATCGACTCAACTAAACAAAAACAAATAGGCTTGTGCGCGCAATTGCAAAAAGTTTTGTACTTTTGCACGCACAATTAGGAAAGTTGCCGGAGTGAACGATCGGGGCGGACTCGAAATCCGCTGTACGGCTTGTCCGTACCGGGGGTTTGAATCCCTCACTTTCCGCCAAGAAGAACTCAATGAGTAATCATTGGGTTCTTTTTATATTATTCAAAACCTGGCTTAGATTAATTCATTTCTTATTCCGGTCACGCGAACTGATGTTTCGGAATATACAACCCGAAGCATCACATGAAGAACAATTACCTCCATTCTTGCGATGACGACGATGAAGTTGCACCAAAACATATATGGAATAGAGTAAGATGACAAGAAGCAGGATAAGACTTATCAGATTCATACTCTACAAGAACAGCATAATGAGACGATAAACGATGAACGAACACAACCAAGCCACGACACATTGCCACACTACAAGTATCGCAGCAAAACGATTGCCCATCTCCCGCCGTATGGTAGCAAACGCGGCCACACATGGAGTGTAGAGCAGGCAAAACACCAATAAAGAGTAGGCCGAAACAGCACTCATCGTCTGCAGCAATTCTTCTGAAGAACCAAACAGAACGGTCAAGGTTGACACAATACTCTCCTTAGCCATAAATCCAGATATCAATGACGTTACAACGCGCCAATCGTCGTAACCCATCGGAGAGAACAAAGGTGTTATCAAGTCTGCCAGACGTGCCAGCATGCTATGCTGCGAGTCGGCCACCAACTGTAGACGGAAGTCAAAACTCTGAAGAAACCAAATGACGATGGTGGCTATAAAGATGACGGAAAAAGCTCTCTGAAGGAAGTCGCGAGACTTGTCCCACAACAAATGCACCACCGATTTAACACCGGGAATGCGATAATTGGGCAGTTCCATCACGAACGGAACCGCTTCGCCCCGATAAACGGTCTTCTTCATCAACAAGGCCATGATGATGCCTACCACAATTCCGAGGATGTAGAGAGAAATCATGATCCAAGCAGCGTTTTCAGGGAAAAAGGCTACACTGAAAAAGGCATAAATAGGCAACTTCGCCGTACAACTCATGAAAGGAGTAAGCATCACGGTAAGTTTTCGGTCACGCTCTGAAGGAAGGGTACGCGATGCCATGACACTGGGCACACTACAACCAAAACCAATGAGCAAAGGAACTATAGACCGTCCCGATAAACCTAACTTACGTAAAAGTTTATCCATCACAAAAGCAATGCGCGCCATGTAACCACTGTCTTCAAGCATTGACAAGAAGAAAAAGAGCGTAATAATAATCGGCAAGAAACTGCACACCGTTCCAACACCGGTAAAGATGCCATTAACTACCAGACCATGTATTACGGGAGATACTTCCCAAGCTGTAAGCGTGGCATCCGCATAACGAATGAAGCGGTCGATAAGATCTTCCAAGAGTGCTTGAAGATTGCCGCCTATCACATCGAACGTGAACCAAAATACGGCCATCATGATGCAAAGAAAAGCCGGTAATGCCGTCCACTTCCCCGTCAAAACAGTATCTATATGTCTGCTGCGCCGATGCTCTATGCTCTCACGAGGTTTGACCACTGCATGTGCACACACCTTATGAATAAACGAATATCGCATATCTGCCATAGCGGCGGCGGCATCTAAGCCTCTCTCCTCCTCCATCTGGCGAACAATGTGACCGATGGTTTGCAATTCGTTCTCGGTCAGACTGAGCGACTGAATCACAATGGCATCACCTTCTATCACCTTTGAAGCAGCAAAACGCACCGGTATGCCCGCCTTCTTGGCATGATCTTCGATGAAGTGCATCGTAGCATGAAGGCAACGATGTACAGCACCATCGTGATCGGTAGGACTACAAAAATCCTGACGTTCGGGAGCCTCTTGATAACGCGCCACATGGAGGGCATGCTTGACCAACTCATCTACACCTTCATTACGCATGGCTGAAATAGGGACCACCGGGATTCCCAACATTTTCTCCATTTCGTTAATACGAATGGTTCCGCCATTATTGCGCACTTCATCCATCATGTTCAAGGCAAGCACAGTGGGAATGCCTAATTCCAACAACTGCATGGTGAGATAAAGATTGCGCTCAATATTGGTAGCATCAACAATGTTAATGATACCCGTTGGTTTTTCTTTCAGGATAAACTCGCGCGATACGATTTCTTCATTCGTATAAGGTGAAAGCGAATAGATACCGGGTAAATCGGTCACCAATGTATGAGAAATGCCACTGACAGGCCCACTTTTTTGATCCACCGTCACTCCGGGGAAGTTGCCCACATGTTGCTTCAAACCGGTCAACTGATTAAACAAAGTTGTCTTGCCACAATTCTGATTACCCACCAAGGCAAACGAAAGTAGCGCAGTGCGAGACAAAGGATGCTCGTCAACTCGACTATGAGAACGACCCATTTCACCGTAACCGGGATGCTCATGACTGAAGCGGGGCATCTCCTCCACCTCAGTTGAAGTCTGTTCAGACTCACGAAAAGAAACCCCAATCTGCCGAGCATCATCCAAACGCAAAGTCAACTCATATCCATGAATCAACAATTGTATCGGATCGCCCATCGGAGCATATTTCACCACTTTGACTACCGTTCCGGGAATCATGCCCATGTCTAAGATATGCTGACGCAATGCGCCACTTCCTCCCACATGTAGAATCTCTGCCGACTGCCCGATTTGAAGCTCACTTAATGTCATCTTACCTACTAAATCCATTTGGCGCTGCAAAGATACAGCATGGCAAGAGATGTGAAATAAGAATCCTCCAAGTTTTTCATTCAAAATACTTCAAAACCACTAATCGTTCGCCCTCAACTACCCAAATCAAGCCATGCAATATCCTACAATTAACCCAATCGGTCATTAGGCTGATACGCACCTGTCACACTTGACACTCAAGAGAGCAAAACATACTATTATTCCTGTTTCACTCCTGACAAGAGTAGAACAAGAGTAATTTTACACCAGCGCACTTTAAGTTGAAGAAGAGCAAGTGTAATTTTACACC
>CALZOH010000115.1 GCA_945827465.1 uncultured Prevotellaceae bacterium | reverse complement strand
TTGGCTGGTCCTTTTTTAGTGCCCTCTCTCAGACACACTCAAAGAAACAGTATCGAATAATCGAGTTGTCTTGGAAGAGTTTACATGTAGTGGAAACGAAGAAACCGCAGGATACTATTTTGACAGATTCGTATCAGATTTCAGTAAGCAGAATTACATAAATGCTTATGAAGGAGACAACAGCGTAACATTCTACTTCTCGCGAATAAAAGTGACGGTCTCGCTTTCCCACTTCGTTGGAAATGAATACCTCTGTAAAGTGTCTTATACATCGCGTTAAAGTTATATCATCAGATGATTACAATATTACTCCTTGCCGCAGTAATCTACGGCATACTTCGACTAATCATATCATTCAAGAACAATGGAAAACAAGACTGACAACAATAATCAGGGAAATAAGCAGCCCGAAAAGAAATCGTGGCTTGAACGCAATCTTTGGCTTGTAGCCGTTGCAATAGCCATATTTCTACTTCGTATGTGTAATGATTTATCCAGATAACAACAAATGAAAAAACTATTACTTTTTTTGTTTGCCGTTATAAGCATCGCAATAGGTGCATCGGCGCAGTCGTACACTCAGAAGTGGAACGACCTCTACAAACGCACAGAGTTTTTTGACTCTTACGGACGCATGATTGGCTATGCCAAGTACAACGATTTATACAAACGTATGGAATATTACGATGCATATGGCAACCTTCAGAAGACTGAACAACGTAATGACCTATACAATCGCACTGAAACAAAAGATAGATATGGCAACACCCAATCTACCCGAAACTACAATAGCCTTTATGATCGAGAAGACATCAAGGATTCTTACGGAAGGGTAATTGGGTATAAAAAGTGGAACGACCTGTATAAGCGTTACGATGTCTACAACTCAAACAACCAGTTGGTCGGTTATTACAAATGGAGTGACCTATACAATCGGTGGGAATATCACGAAAACTGAATATGAAGAAATTCCTGTTAATATTGCTTCTGGCGGTGGGTATATCAAATGTAAGCTCATCCCAGATTGTCATAAACAGCCGATTCAAGCCCCTTAGTTACGAGGAACTCTATTTGTCGGCAATGGCGGAGGCTGCTTATAATCGCCAACAGAAAGAACGTTTTGAGCAATACCAGCAAAAAGCATATGAATGTTACAATCGTCAAGATTGGAATGGCTTTCTGACCTATTCCAAATATGCCTTGGATTGTGGATGGTATAATGCCAAACTTTATTATGACCGAGGAGTTGTGTATGAAAAACTATGTGATTTCAAACACGCCAAGAAAGAGTATAAGAAAGCTAAGAAGAAAGGATATGCCTATGCCGAAGGCGCTCTTCAATCCCTAAAGATTACAGAAAAGGAGTATAAACGCAGACAAAAACAAAATCGGAGATAAATATGAAGAAGATTTTAATGACTCTTATGCTGTTGACTGTAATGGTCATAACGGCATATGCGCAGGACAAGCCCGGAACAAATCTTGGTAAGAGTCTATATACAATGAAACAGGAATTTCCGGAACTGAGGTTTATTGGCTCTGACGAAAATGGAGAACGGTATCAAGACGGATATACGGAGGATGGAATATCAATGTTTTTCCGAATCAGAAACAACTCGGTAGTTGAGGAATGCATGATTTGCGATTCGGATGATGGGTTCTCAAAGATGTGGTTTGATGAGTTATGGAAATCGTTCTCTTCAAAGTGGCCATACTCAGTTAAAGTCAATAAACCTTATTCTAAAATGTTTGATTTTGGCTCTTTTAAGATACTTATGACTTTCAGTCAGGAAAACGGCACAAACAGAGCATTAATACTGTATTCAAGATAGAAAATTTTTCTACTACAGGTCATGTGCAAATTCTTCACATGGCCTGTTAACCTTTTCTCATGCCTTGTCATAAAGGACAAACAAAAACTCAGAACAAGATGAAAAATTTAATTCTTACGATTCTAAGTGTGATTGTCCTTGTTTCTTGCGGCAATCAGAAAGAAGTTAATGAACGTGACTCTAATGAAGATTTCAATTCTTCATACTCCTACATATCAGAAGGACCTGATGAGGAAGAAGTGGCTTACTCCTATTATTATGACGATGAGGAAGATGATATTGAAGAGATTGACTTGACAGCCAATGTAACATACTACACTTACGACGGAAATTTCATTTATATCAGTCGTGATAGCTACGGCAACATCTCGGGGCATGATATGAATGGCAATTTCTATGGGGGATATTCCGACGAGTATGGGAATACGACAATGCACGATTATAACGGCAATTACACATACTCTCACACTGACGAGTACGGCTACACCACAGGACATGATCTGAACGGCAATTTCTATTCTGCTTACACCGATGACTTCGGAAATACGACTGTCAACGTATACTAATTGAGGCTATGAAAAAAACATTAAAAATTATCGGGATTCTCTTTCTTATCCTTATGGGTCTGGGAAGTTTGACTAAGGCTATTGTAAAGCCGGTCGCAGCCGATTCTTTAGAAGTGCAAATAAGAAGAGCTAATCGTGACTGTCCGATTCCGGTGGCAAATGGTGTTGGTCAAGTATCAAGCATTTCTTTGGAGGATGGTTTCATCGTTTACAAGCTTGACTACAAGCCGGAATACATCAATATTGATGTCTATCGTAATAACCCAGAAGCCACTCGCGATATGTTTTATCTTGCCTTTCTTTGTGTGAATGGACAAGGTGGACATAGCGACATGATGTCAAATGAATTGATAAAACGAGGGCTTGGGCTTAGGATAGTTGCATCAAATGGAGTATCCTCATTTACTTCAGAATTAAGTCCTACCTACATCAAGGAAATGCAAAATCGAATCAATGTAAACCCAACAGAGGCGCTTAATAGTGCCTTGAAATTGAAGTTTGAAACCGAGAATTGCACATTTCCTATAAAGATTGATGAGGGAATGATATTGAAGGGATTAGGTCTTGAAGACAATAATATTATTGTTGAGGTTGAAATTGATGAAAACCTATACGATTTATCCAGCTTTGCGGCTGTATCAGATGAATTTGCCAACAACATTATAGCAGAGGCAAACAATGGAGATCCGGAAATGGGGGCATTGCTTGACCTTTGCAAAATATCTCATACAGGCTTAACATATCGAATGATTGGTAATCGAAGTGAAAGCTATTGTGATATGAATGTACCAAGCCGTTTAATCCGACAAAATCGTATCGTCCCACAACAAGTGAATATTCATTGAAATGGACTCTATATATAACGAGATAATGGCTGAGATACAGAGACTACGGCAATTGAAGCATTCCGTTTTTGAAGAGGATTCCAATCTTTGCGATATAACTACATCAAATATATGTCTGTCAGCTGACATCCTGCTGATACCCCTGTATTGGTATCTCACATCAACCCTGCATAATGAGAATCAACCAATGGAAGAATATATGCGAAAATCAGTATCGAACTTCGATAAGAAGGCTAATTTATTGCTTCCAAGAATTCTTAAACGCACCAAGGAACTTGATGACCAATACATATCAGAACCGTTCAAACGCTATAGAAATCTGTTGAAAAAATGTTTCCCTCAATATACTATCCACTCCGCTCAGAAATGAAACTAAACAAAATCCTGACAATCCTCATTGTCGCTATCACATCAATTCTACCCGTTGAATCTATTGCACAGAGCAACAGCGAATATTCATTTAATCGAGGTATGGAGGAATACCGTGCCGAGAACTATTCATCCGCACTTGAATGGTTTCAAAAAGCCGTATCCCAAAATCCATACAATGCCATGGCAAACATGTACATCTCTATATTACAGCAAGCAGATGAACAGTTCGGTCAGGCTCTTTCGGCAATAAATCGTGCTATCAACAGCATCCCCAAGAAGGATAAAGAAATGATTGCCTCGGCTTATGCGATACGAGGGGACATTTACGTTGAGATGGGCGACACAATAAAAGGATTGGAAGATTTAGCAATTGCCGTTAAATCAGACCCCACGAATCGTGCAATTTATAAAAATCGTGGTCAGATATATTTTGAACAAGGCAAATATGAACTGTCTGACGCAGACTATAGGAAAATGACCGAGTTGGATCCAGGAGACACAATGGGATATATGGGAGTTGCCCGCAACGCCATTGAGCAGGAGAAATGGGATGACGCAATTTCGCTCCTTGATTACGTAATCAAGTTATCTCCTGACTATTCTTCGGGTTATTCCTTCCGAGCTGATACTTATATCAATCTTGAAAAATACAGTGATGCTGCCGATGATATAGTAAAAGCATTGTCTATAAACGGTGACCGCAAAGCCCATTACCTTATGATTCATGCGAATAAGACACTCTATCCAATTCTGAAAGCCAAGCTGCAAATTCAAGCGAATAAGGATAAAAACGAGGCTTCCTGGTACTATTACCTCGGTCAACTTGCAGAAGTAAACAACCGGTATAAAGAAGCAATCAATTATTATACAAAGGGAAACGACAAAGATGCTAACTCAATATTCCTTGAAAGAATAGCCGATTGCTACTTTGTCCTTGGCGACTATAATTCTGCACTTACTTTTGTTGACAAAGGTCTGTCTATGGCAGTCGACGATGATGATTTGATAATGTCGAAGGGTGACATTCTTAACGAAATGGGACGTCGCGACGAGGCCATTCAAATGCTTGACATCTTCATTGACAAAAATCCGGAATTTGGATATGGTTATTATCGGCGTGGTTGGTATAAGGATGAAAAGGGAGACAGAGAAGGCGCAATTGACGATTATACAATGGCCATAACTCTAATGCCATCTTATGCCTATTCTTATATAGGTCGTGGACGTGATTATGAGATGGTCGGTCAAAAGGATTTGGCAGTTGCCGATTATCGGAAGGTGATTGAATTGGATACTGTTCCCAACGACAACTCGTGTGCCCAATACGCATTTCTGTTTCTTGGAGAAAGACAGAAGGCGATTGATTTTATGAACCGATATATGGAGAATTCTGAAGGACGAACAGGTGGAAATTATGACGCTGCTTGCCTGTACTCGCTAATGGGAGATACTGAGAAGGCTCTTACCTATCTCGAACAAGCATTGGAACGGGGCTATCGAAGGTTTGCTCATATGGAAGTTGACCGAGATTTGGAAAATATCAGAAATTTACCACAGTATCGCGAACTCATAGACAAATATAAACGTATTCAAGAATCAGAAAATGAGGCGTTAGGAGATAGTGTCACTCCAACTCTTTCATACACAAAACTTAATGAGATAATTGAGATTCCTTTCACAAAGGATATGGGGGTGACCAAAGTTAAATGCACCATCAATGAATTACCCCTTCATTTTGTATTTGATACCGGAGCGGCAGATGTTACTATGTCATTGGTAGAAGCAACCTTCATGCTCAAAAACGATTATCTGAAACCTGATGACTTCATTGGCACAGCTCGATACATAGATGCAAATGGCGACATAACTGAGGGCGCTGTTGTAAATCTTCGTCATGTTAATCTTGGGGGCGTAAAACTATCTAATGTTAGGGCCTCTATTGTGAAAAATCAGAAAGCGCCCCTCTTGTTGGGCCAATCAGTTTTAGGACGATTAGGTAGCATTGAGATCGATAACAATAGATCTGTATTAAGAATAACCGGTGTCAAATAGGCAGTACAGGTAATTAAGCTGTTCTGGTGGATGGATGTCTATCGAAATCTTTTTATCACAGTTACCTGCGATTTTATGTTGTATTGAGTTTACCTTTTCCTGTTTTACGTCATAAAGGATGTAACAACAAAACAACAGAATATGAACTTCTTTACAAAACTATTCTCAAAACCTTCTAAAGAGGATATCCTTCGCTTTAACTATCACTGTAGTTTCAAAGCGCTTCCGACTCTCATCGAAAAATACAATGATGGGAAAATCTCATTTGAGGATGTTCATGATACTGAAAAGTATCATGATGGCAGTGAAATGTCAAAGAAACTTGCTAAGCAGGTCAAGACTGCGCAGTCTGGTATAAATGGACATCCGGAGATTTCTCTCACTCTGATTATCCCTCCATCGAACGGAATGATTTCGGAGGTAGAAGTGGCTATGATTGCCCATAATTCCAAACTTCATCACGCTGTTGTATTCACAATGGAATATTCTCTTGGAGATTATATGGTGTGCGCACCAACTACAACTCAACACGGCAATCTCGGCTTAGTCGTTTCCAATAGAGAGCAATTCTGTTTCGAGGTATTCAAGAAATCAATGGAATATTGGAATAATATGGAAGCAAGCATGAATCCTCAAGCAATTTTTTAAACCTCAGTCCAAGTAGCACGATATGGAAAAAGACAACTATAGACAGATTAAAGAACCTATAAATTCCGATTTATACTCTGTTCAAAATAAGGAATATAAGTGGGGTGTAGTTGATGAGAATGACAATGTCATTGTTCCCTTTGGAAAATACGCTTGGATAGATGGATTCCAAAACGGTCTCGCCAAGGTTATCAGTCATAGCGATACATCTTCGCCCAATCATATCTGTACAATCAATCTTGAAACAGAGGAAATAGATAGCACAAAACGTGCCGAACAGGGTATTATCAACGAGTCCGGAGAAGAGGTTCTCCCTCTTGAATATAGCGTTTGGAAATTCTATGGCAAGGATTTCCCTACAATAAAAACCTTCAAAAATGGCATTGAATATACTCAACGTTATGAGTTGCTCAATCCGGACTATATTCCTGTTGATGATGAAGAGTGGGATGATGCAGAAGATGACTATGCCTATGACTCCTATGACAGATATGACGATGATAATGACTGGATGCGTGATACATGGGATGCTATGACTGACGGTCAATATGGTGATATGCCCGAAGGATTTGATGGTGATTTTGATTTTCTTGGCTTCTAAACGGCTGCGACTATGACACCAAATCCCAAAGACCCGCGTTTCATCATCCATTGTGTGCCGGCAGATGCTTCAGTTAATCTGAGGTTTTTCTACGATGAATTTTTGCGAATAACACAGAATGCCGATACCGGAAAATGGCTGGGCGTTACAGCCGAAAATTTTGCTTTTGAATATAGTACCTATGATCGGAATGCAGAAATAATCTACACATACAAGGACAAGAATGAGCATACACATAGAATTACAGCACGCTTATATGAAGATTCGGTATCTACGGTATGCTGGTTCTCCTATCTTTTCAAAGCCGAAAACTTTGCACCCACCGCACTCTATGTTCAATCCTATGCCGAATACTTAATGCTCAAGTTATGGGATTTGGGAATTGACGCCGAGCTATGCAATTGTGATTGGGGACTGGAATTTTCTTCTGATGTTGGCTACATATTTCCAAATATGGATAAGGTTGTCAGCAATATCATTACATCTATAAAACCAATGGAGTGGTTTTATTCAGATGAAGAAGTTTGGAGATGCTATAAGGTCTATATACGCTCAAACAATTCCTGCCTAAACTAAAGGAAGAAGCTTCTAAAGGAAGATGGCCCAATGTGAAACCTAAGAATTTCCTGCTTGAACGGGACAAGAAACATGCCTATATTGCATTAAGATATTCAGACGAACACATATATAATCTTGCATTTAAGCTGGGTATGCAGGACAATGGGTTTGATAAAGATATGAGTGGAAAGTGGTTTGAATGTATCTATGACTATACTTGTGTCTCATCCGAGGCGGAGATAGAGAATTATTTCACAGAGGAACAACAACAAATTTGTAAGATTGCCTCAACAATCCTTGACATGATTAGTTATAAAATGCTCTTTTTCTATGGTGATGAGAATAAACACTTCGGTATTATCGTGAAAGAAGATTGGGCTTGTGAGAAGTTCTGTCAGATGCTTGATGTTATGCTCCCTCTGTTTTACAAGCACCAAGCGAATGAGCAGCTCATTACAAATGATATGCTTGAGCAAAAGAAAAAGCTTGAAAATCTTTTGCAAACATCAATGGAGATTGTAGAGAATAAGGAACCTGACTATATTTTTCGTCATGGCCATTATATCGAGAAGCCTGAGGACCCAAACATTGCATTTGGCGAATGCCCATTCTGAAAATAGTCTGTTCCCTTGTTAACCTTTGCTCTGCAATTGTCATAAAGGTAAAACAAAAATTTCCTACGATGACAACTATTTCACTTCACAATCTCACAGAACGGCTGAAATCCGGTTACATGATACTAACCGGCGAATACGGCAGAAAGTATCGCAATCAGGCACTACTGGTTCCCAATTATGGTTGGGTGCCTTGTTCTCGAAAGTTGCAAAACAACTTTACTACGAACCCATCTGAATTGATGGTCGTAATATCTGATGCGGAAGATAGCTATCGCCCGGTGACATCTGATATTTGGGTAACACGTTCCAATATTTCGACAGTCTTTTAAAGAATTAGATATGTACGGCATACTCGCAATATTGGCATTTGTATTGATTTACAACTGCGGCGATATTATCCCTGATAGCATCAAGGAGTGGTGGGAAAACTCCAGTCTTAGAAAATGGGCGTACCCCATATTTACCGTAGCGATTACCGTTGCTGTTGCATTCGGAATACAATACAATGTCCTTAACTGGGGCGCAATCGTTATTCCAGTTCTCTTTGGGTTGCCTTACATCTGGGGCATGATACTTGGAGTCTGGCACAACATGAAAGATGCGGGACATAAAGTTACCTCCAAAGATGATGTTGACGCAAAAGAAATTGCGATTCAGTGCCTAACGGAATTGGGATGCCAGCCGGAGATCAATAAAGATGGCACTTTGGGTGTAAGCTACCAAGGCGAGAACTTTCATATGGAGTTCGGAACGAGATATGCCCGTATATGGGATCCAATGTGGGCCGGTATCAAGGCAGATGACCCCGATATGCCTAAAATCCGTGAAGCTGTAAACGCAGCCAACTACAATTTCGGGCCAACAGTCGTGCTGACCGCTCCCGATGGTGAAGGTGTGATTGGTTTTCATAGCCGTAGAGACATTATGCTTCATCCTGCATGTCCCGATAATGTGCCTTTTGTCAAGGCTGTTCTTGACTCTTTCTTTGATGCAAAAGAGACTGTAAGAACACGCTTTCAGCAAATTAACGCTCAACAAATGGAGGCGCATAAAAATCGCCGTCCAGTCGGATTTACAACCACGCAAACATCAGCTAAGCAAGAGTAAAATAATATTACAGAACACCATGGAAGAAACTAATGAACTCTACAGAGAGCCTAAGTACACGATGCGATGGCTCGGATTACAGACTCTTTATGTGCTTGGCATATCAATTGTTTTAGCTTTGATTGCCAGTGGTCTTGACGGTTTTGCCTTGGGCAGACAGGAAAGTGGCTTACTCCCCGGAAACAGATATGAGTACGTTTCTCAGTCTATCACCTACTGCTTTGCCGTAATAGCCATAACATCCATGTCGTTGATGCTTATAGAGGTGGCTTTCCGCAAGGGAATAAACTATTCGCAATATGGGTTGATTGGCTGTGCTCTATGCCTTTTCAATCTTCTGTTGCTGGCAATGTCTGAAAAGATGTCGTTTTGGATTGCCTATATCGTAGTTTCAGCTATGACTATCGCCTTGGTAAGTTGCTTTGTAATGGGACTGACCAAAAACATTAAAGCTGCAATTCTATCAACTATCATACTTGCAGTTGAGTACGGTCTGATTATCGTGCTTGTCTATATGGGTTCAATGGCATTACTTATCGGCAGTCTGTCGCTCTTTGTTCTTATTGCCGTGGCAATGTATTTCACCCTGAAGCTGAAAGTCGAAAACGAAGAACTTGTCCTGAAATGATACCTGTTAACACTATAATACCACCACCTCTGCCTTCAGAGTATCGCAAGCCGGTATCATACGGGAAGAAAATCTTTATGATGGGATTGATGTGCTGTGTGCTGATGTTCGGTGTACTCGCGATATGGCTAATGTCATATTCAAGAGAGACATCCAACAAGGAAGTAGCGGTGAGTATAGTCTGTCTCTTATACACATCTCCGAGCCCACGAGACGTAGAGGAATCT
>CALZOH010000114.1 GCA_945827465.1 uncultured Prevotellaceae bacterium | reverse complement strand
GTGAGGGCGTATGCGATACGCCCCTACATATTTACCGTTTATTCGTTAGGGATTCGCTCTTTGTTGGTGTCGTTCCTTTTTGTTTTTCGCTGGCAACTGTAGGGGCGTATCGCATACGCCCTTCATGTGAGCGAAGATGAAATGATAGCGGTGAACAAAGCATCATCGTTTAATGGGCGCGTTCGCCGCCGTGAGGGCGTATGCGATACGCCCCTACACATTTACGCTCAATTCGTTGGGCATGTGGTCTCGATGTTAACGAGGTGTCAGTCGTTAAAAAGATTCAGAGAAAAACTCCAGCCAATGCTAAGGCTTTTCTTGTTGGCCAGCCCGGCAAAAATACCTACGTCGAAAAGATGGGTGGCTACCGAATAGCCCCATTCCATATATGGATTGAGAGCGTGAACGGAGAGTAGGTTGCAGTAGACACGCTCCTTTTTGATATATTGCGTGAGCGGACGCAGATTGGAGAATAGCAGCATGGGTGATTCGTAAGAAGCACAGGCCCTGACATAATATTCCGATTCATTATACCATCTTGAGTCGAGTGATTCAAATTGTCCGTTCATCTTATCGCTCCATGTTGACGGCAGTGAATTATAGCTGAAGTTGGAATAATCAACAAAGTAGGTGCTGTGACGATTGGTGAAAAAACCTCCTCCGGCCCGTAAGTAGATTTGTCGCAGGGCATAGAGTTGCATGCGGTATTTGGCTTCAAATTCCCACCGATCGTAACTGCTGCTGAAACTTGCGGTACGTAAACCTCGTTCATATTCGGCTGACAGTGTGGGCCAATGACTGAATACCGGCTGGGGGCGATTGTTTTGCCAACGATAGTAGAGTGAGGGCGTCCACTCTACATAAATACGGGGTGCCAGGCTTTTGATGCGGTGGTCAAGACCGTTTTTCTCGGCTTCCTCATTCCATTCCACCAAAGTACGGTTGTGATATACCAATTCCAATTTCAGCCTTAGGCCTGGCAGAGGATCGTATGAACTACCAAGCTTGCTGTAAAAGTCATGATAATAATTAAAGGAGTAGCCGTTGAATACATTGAGCAGGGAGTCGTAGCGATAGTCTTTGGAAAGTTGTTCGCGTACATCCTCAGCTTGGGCGCTGTTGTAGATGCGATTACCATTACCAACCTCAAAATGAATCGTACCGTTGTGGTGGGGTGAGAAGGTATAACTGATGGGAGTTTTCCAGTAGAATTCCTTCCTCTTGAAGTTATAACCCAAATGAACGTCGGTGAGGAACTGATGTCCTTTATTGTTTTCGTATCGCAATTGTAACTTAGTGCGTAAGGAAAGTCCCTTGCGGTTGCTCCATTCAGCCATTGAAGGAGTGATGATGGGTGGAATGCGGATGCGCCCTTTAGGACCGAAGTGAAGGTAATGACTGCTTAGCAGAATATCTTCGACATTTAGGCGAATCCCTTCTTCTTCATCCGTGTTGCCATTAAGTAATGTATCTGTTGGAGATTGTGTGCGTTGAAAGGCTTCGTAGAGGGAGTCTTCGTTAGTGGTGAGGGGGATTGGACGGTGAAGGTCAAAATAGGGACGTCCTTCCAGTGTAGAACTTGTGTCGGTATGAAGGCTGTAAAGGCTTGTGAGGTCGTGCTTACTTTGTGCAAGCAGACTTTCAACCTCTTGTTTGTTGTAAGGGCGGATGTTGGAATGTTTAAAGAGGGCGTCAATATGGATGTTGGAAGAATTGTTCAGAAACTTGAAGTTGAATGATACCTCCATTTTTTTCGGTAAGAGCGAAGCCAAACCATCTTCCCCCATCTCAGCTTTGATAGTAAAATGTTGGGTGGCGTTGTAGGTATATTCGCAATAGAGTGTGGCAACCCTGCCGGTGGCTACCTCAATGTCCATATAGCCTTTCACCAATTGCATGTTATGAACTTTGGGCCGAATGCTCAGCCGACAGAAGGATTCACCGTCTTGATCGAAAGTGAATTCTTCCAAATAGTCGTAATAATATTGATTCTTGCGGTGAATAGGTGAGAGGATGCGGTCGCGCAATAAGGTGGGTTCGTAAATGGAGATGTTAAGGTTGGTGAGGAAGAGGTCGCGCATGTTTTTCAAATAAGGCATCGTGCTGGTGAAGGCTATTTCCTTTTGGTCAACAATTCCCGGTGCGGTATAACTAAAACGAAGGGCGCTTTCACCGATGTATGAACGCTGGCCGCGTTCTTGTTTGCCCACGAAAGGAATAAAATGCATGGCCATGTTGCGCCTCACGTTTTCCATGTGGAACTTTAAATAGATGTCCGATTCAAAGTAGCCTATCTTTAACTGATTTCGTTCCGTATAGGAAAATACTTTCTGAATAAGTGGCGGCAAGTTTTGGTTACCGGCCTTTATTGTTGTGATGAATAACCACGAGGCAATTACAAGAAGAACCCGAAAGGGAATTTTAGCCGCGAGTAACATTCTTTACTCCTTTCACGGTTTTCAACTTCTTAATGATGGAGTCGAGGGCTGTAAGATTGCTGATCATTAGGGTCAGACTCCCGGAGAATAGTCCGTCGTTGGTATCAATGCTGAAGGAACGCATATTGATTTTCTCTTCCTTGCTGATGATAGAACTGATATTGTTGACCACTCCGAGGTCGTCGTTACCAACAATGTGGAGCGTGATGGGATAACGCGGGTCGTTGGCTTCTTGTCCGGCCCAACGTGCCTTGACGATGCGATAGCCGAAACGCTCGCGCAGAGCCTGGGCGTTCGGGCACGTCATGCGGTGGATCTTGATGCCATTGTTGACTGTGACAAATCCAAAGATGTCGTCACCATATATGGGATTACAGCATTTGGCCAGTGAGTAGTCAACACCTTTTAAGTTCTTGTCGATGACGAGCACGTTGTCGTCGTTCGTTTGCTTATGGTTGGATTCGGTTGTGAACTCTTCTGCACTATGCACTTCTGCGCGCTCAAGTTGGAAGGTATCTCGTTTGTACAGGTTAATATATACTTCGATAACTTTTTCCGTATCAAGGGCGTTGTTGGCTAAGTCTTTATAGAACAGATTGATTTCTTTGTAACCTAACTTCTTGATGGTCTGATTCAGAACGGTATTGTCAAAGTCTATCTTGCGGTTTCGGAAAGTACGTTCCAATTGCTCGCGGGCAATAGCTCCTTCCTTTAACTCAAGTTCCTTGATAGATTGGCGTATCTTTGACTTGGCTCGACTGGTCGCTACGAAGTCCAGCCAAGCTCGTTTGGGGGATTGATTGTTGCTGATGAGCACAGTGACTTGATCGCCGCTTGACAAGACGTAACGCATAGATACGTTTTTGTTATTGACTTGGGCACCGATACATTTGTTGCCAATGTTAGTATGGATGCTATAGGCAAAATCGAGGACTGTAGCTCCTTTGGGTAATTTATGGAGATCGCCTTTTGGTGTAAAGACGTACACTTCGTCGGTATTGAGTTCTGATTTGAATTGATCCATAATTTTCAAATCATCGTTATTCTCCAACGCGCTTCTGATGGAGGCTAACCAACTGTCAATACCGTTCTGCTCGGCTTTGATACCTTTGTAACGCCAATGTGCTGCCAAACCGTGCTCTGCTATTTCGTCCATCCGCTCCGTTCTGATCTGTACTTCAACCCATTTATTTTCCGGACCGAGTACGGTGATATGCAAGCTTTCGTAACCATTGCTTTTGGGAATTGAAAGCCAATCGCGAAGGCGTTTAGGGTTGGGGCGGTACATATCCGTAATCAAGCTATAAACTTGCCAACATTGTAGCTTTTCTTTTTCAACCGGCGAATCGAGTATGATGCGGATGGCAAATAAATCGTACACACCTTCAAAGTTGCAGTTCTGCTTTTTCATCTTTTGCCAGATGGAGTGTATGCTTTTGGTGCGGCCTTTGATGTGGAAATGAAGGCCGGCATCGGTTAGCATCTCTTCAATTGGATGGATAAAGCGTTCGATATATTCGTCACGGCTTTTTTTGGTGGCATTAAGTTTATCCTTGATGTGATAATAAGCATCGTGGTTCAGATACTTCAAAGAAAGATCTTCAAGTTCACTCTTGATGCGGTATAGTCCCAATTTGTGGGCGAGAGGAGCATACAGGTAGGCTGCTTCTTCCGACACCTTGAGCCGAGCTTCGTTATCACAGTCTTTGATTTGCCTCATCAAGTTAGTGCGATCGGCAATAATGATGAGTATGACGCGCATGTCTTCAGCAAACGATACCAAAAGGTTTCTGAAGTTCTCGCTTTCTACACTCGGACTCTTTTTATAGAGTTCGCGAATATGGATAAGACCATGTAAAATGATTTTGACACTTTGTGGATATAGTTTGTCAAGACTTTGAAGTTCTTCCTCTGTCGTAATAAACGGCATTAGCAGACAAGCCACAATGGAATCGCTCCTCATACCGATATCTTCAACAGCAAGAATGGCTGTTTGAAGGGTACGGATAATAGGATTTAATCCAAAATGGCCTCTACCGATATTGTCTTGTTGGATAAGGGATGTGAGATGGTTTCTAAGGCTACGATATTTGTTTCCTTTGAAGGTATCAGGAGCGTCTTTTCGTAATTGTCGATAGAGAGATAGGAACAGAATTTGTTCATCGTCTGTAAAAAAAGAACTATTTCCCATATTATAGTGGTATTATGCTTGCAAATGTAGTGGATTATTTTCAAAATACGGAAATAATAAGTAAATTTGCCACTGAATATTTTGTTTTTTTAATCTCATATATTTTATGAAAAAGATTTTTTCAGCATTTCTCATTCTGTTGGCTTGTGGATGTACAAAACAAGCAACGAACGAAATTCCCTACTATGACACAGCAAAGTTTATGGTAGGTGATGACAGTACGTGGTGTTCTCCATCGGTGAATGATCAAGAGTGGCAAGACATCAAAGTAACAACTAATTGGGATAATCAGGGTATTGAAGAGAAAACCCAATTTGCCTGGTATCGTTTGCATGTTCAGATTCCCAAATCAATGCTTGAGACATCAGACTTAAAAGAGTATGTAGAATTTAATCTGGGAGCTATCGATGATGTAGATGCAACCTATTTGAATGGTGAATTGATAGGCAAAACCGGACAGTTCCCCGAAGATGACGGTGGATATGTATCGGCTTGGAGCAAGGAACGTAAATATCGCGTTGATGTAAATAGTAAAGCCATTAATTGGGATCAAGATAATGTGATTGCCATTCGTTGCTATAGTGGTAATCATCCTGGTGGTATGTTTGGTTCAAAGGGTGTTAAGGTGTCTGTGCCTTCAAGTGTTGACGCATGTACTCTAACGTTCTCTCAGCCTGATTTTGATAAAGCTGCACAATGTGTAACCACACTGAAAAGTGATGCAGCCACTGAACTGACAGGCGAGTTGAAAGTCGAATTGATCGATCCGGAAACAGAGAAGGTGATTACCAATAAGTCACAGGAAGTAGCCATCAGTAATGAAAAGCCTATTGAAGTGGCATTAGACTATGATAAGTCACAGTGCTTGCGCGTGAAGGCTACTTTTACAGAGAAAAAATTAGGTCGTAACATCACGGCTAAGTTTACTCCTAAATATATCCTAACTCCTGCAGCACCTGCTACTCCGCGTTTCAATACTACGGCTATTTACGGCGTTCGTCCCGGTTCTCCTATTCATTTCCGTTTTGGCGTGAGTGGTGAACGTCCAATGAAGATTACTTCTGCTGATATGCCTGAAGGCTTAAGCATTAATCCTGATAATGGTGCTTTAAGTGGAAGTCTTGCCAATGCAGGTGATTATACCTTTACCGTTGTAGCTGAAAATGCAAAAGGCAAGGCAGAACAGAAATTTACTGTTCGTGTTGGTAGCAAGATTGCACTTACTCCTCCCATGGGATGGAATAGCTGGAACTGCTGGGGTCTGAGCGTAACCCAAGATAAAGTGGTTAGTAGCGCAAAGGCTTTGATTGAAAAAGGTCTGGCTGATTATGGCTATGCTTATATGAATATTGATGATGGTTGGGAAGCACCTAAACGCAATCCCGACGGAACAATTGCTGTCAATGAGAAGTTCCCAAGCATGAAGGAATTGGGTGATTGGTTGCACTCTGAAGGTTTGAAGTTTGGTATCTATTCTTCTCCTGGTAACTATACTTGTGGAGGTTATTTGGGCAGTATCGACCACGAACTGCAAGATGCTGAAAGTTACAACAGTTGGGGCATTGACTACTTGAAATATGATTGGTGCGGCTATTCTAACAAGCACGTTACAGAACCTGACAATCAGACGGTGGCCAGTTATGTTCGTCCTTATTTGTTAATGGAGCGTTTCTTGCGCCAGCAACCGCGTGATATTTTCTACAGTCTTTGTCAGTATGGAATGGCCGAAGTATGGAAATGGGGTGAAGCTGTTGATGCCAATTCTTGGCGTACAACGGGTGATATCACCGATACTTGGAATTCGATGTATGATATAGGCTTTGTTCGTCAGGCAGAATTATCACCCTATGCTAAGCCCGGTCATTGGAATGATCCGGATATGTTGGTAGTAGGTAAGGTAGGATGGAGCAATAATTTGCGTGACTCACGCCTGACACCTGATGAGCAATATACTCACATTAGCCTCTGGACGCTGCTGGCCAGCAACATGTTGATTGGATGTGACCTTGCTCAGTTGGATGAGTTTACTATTGCTTTGCTTTGTAATAATGAAGTGAATGCTGTCAATCAAGATGTGCTTGGAAAACAGGCCAAACGTGATGTTGAAGATGGTAGCATTCAGATTTGGAGCCGTCCATTGAGTGATGGTAGTCGCGCAATAGGTATCTTTAATGTGGGTGATGACGACGTGAAAGTTGATTTCAGTAAGTATCTCGGACAATTGGGACTCACTAAGCTCAATAGTGTTCGTGACCTCTGGAGGCAGCAGGATCTCTCCACAACCAATTTGAAGTATTATATTCCGACTCACGGCGTACGTTATATCAAGGTAAATTGATTCATTGGGTGGTTTCGATGTTTATATCATATTGTAAATAGTAAAATACCCTGAATTTTCAGAAGGGTAACATTCAAAGGTCTTAGCCTTATTGAGTGTTGCCCTTCTCCATTTTATGTTCTGTCCGAATTTGCAGAGAGCAATAAGAGCATATCGAAGTGTGAGGATTCTGTTTTGCAAGTCTTGCAAAATGATATTTCTTGATGTAGCGATGTAATCCGTGTAACTTTACATCGTCAATCAACAAGAAATTCAAATTTATAAATTCAAAAGTATGGAAACTCAGAAGATTTTCAACCTCGTAATTCTTGACGCATCAGGGTCAATGGGAACCATCTACACTCAGGCTCTTACCGGTGTAAACGAAACACTTGCCACCATTCGTATGGCACAAGAGGAACATCCGGAACTGCAGCAGTATGTCACACTTGCATCGTTCAGTGCCGGTGCTCATTTCCTCAACCGTATCTATTCGGCGAAGCCAATTGCTGAAGCTCATAACATTACTTGCGAAGACTATCCTTTGCTCGGAGCTACAGCCCTCTACGATGCTATGGGTACATGTATCAGCGAACTCCAGCAGAAGGTAACTCATGGCGACCGTGTGCTCGTTACGATCATTACCGATGGTTATGAGAATGCATCACGCTCATGGAGTGGTCAACAGATTAAGTCGCTTGTTCAAGAACTCCGTCAGATGGGATGGACATTCACCTATATTGGTGCAGACCAAGATGTAGAAATGGTGGCCGGAGAGATAGGCATACAGAACTCACTTCGCTTCTCGGCAAATGCAGAGGAGACAGATGCCATGTTTGAAAAGGAACGTCGCAGCCGTAGTAAGTTCTACAGTAAGCTGTGTCTCGAGAAGGCATCTCCATGTGCCTCTATGGTTGAATCCAACGATTATTTTGCGGATGATGACGAACCGAAGGCAGTGCCACATTCACCGAAACCGAAGAAGAATGGTCTGTTGGACAGATAGATTGCTTAGAAAGAAATAACAGAATAACAATTGCGCTGGTAAGGGTTTTCTTGCCAGCGCACATACAAAAAAAGTTTTGGAAGTAAACGAAATACTATTTAAGGAATTACCATTCCTACCGGATCACAATCAGGTGTTCTACATTGAGAATGGCTATGATTCGGATTTGAATGGTTTCATCTGCAGTAACTATTTTGATTTGAAGTCCATGTTTGCCGATATAGGCATGGATTTCTACTACCTGCCCTACCTGCTGACGGAGCATGAGGTAGAAGCGAAGGTAAGATATTATGCTCCCTACCTGTCTCCCAATTCGCTTGTGACTAAGGTTCGGAGTAACGCATTTGTTCCGTTTATTTCAGATGCTGACATAAGAAAGGAACTGAAGCCTTCCTTCATCTTTGAAGGAGAACAGAAAGGGTATGATGGTGATACCAGATTCTTGCAATTAGTACTGTCTGACATTGATCTTAATCAACCTGATGCCCTTGATGGTTTGATGCGTTTGATGCAGGAAAGGCGTGAAGTGTATGAGCAGCAAATCATGCAGAATGAACTTCATTGCTCCCGAATGTCCAAATGTTGCGAAACTCAAGAATTGGAAGATTCTGCTACCAATGAAGTGCAAATAACTTGTCCTTCTGCTGCACCTCCTGCCCTTGATGAATGGCTCGAAGAAGAGCGAACCATCCGTGATCAGCCAAAAGCACCCGGTAAGAAATCGGGAAGGTGGGGGCGAATCTTAAGGCGTTTCAACTTGAATGAATGCAATAACATCGTAGCTCCATATAGCGATGCTGTCTCTGAGAAGACAGAAGAAGAATTGGCAGAAGAGAAGAGCCTTATAGAGACTGCAAACGTTCTGCGAGAACTTAGAATGACAGTTCAGAAACTCAGACTTGAAGGGGTCTCGCTGATGGCGATTCATGAATTCATCGACAAGCAGGAACCTTTATCCCGCATGAGAATCACTCCTGAGTATCGTATCTTTCTTCCCGACTACAATGACATGGAAATCGAAATGGGAGCTTTGCCGAAAGCCATTTATTTCCTATACCTGCGTTATCCAAAAGGTATTATTTATAAGAACATGCCGGATTTTTACAAGGAGCTTCTCAATATCTATAGACAACTACGTCCCAATACAGACGAAGCCCGGCTCAATCTTACCATTACCAAAGTGGTCAATCCTTTGGGAAATGCACTCAACGAGAATCTTGCGCGTATCAGGAAAGCTTTTGTAGAGAAGTTCGACGAGCATCTTGCAAACAACTACATCATAACTGGTGAGCGCGGTTCACGGTATTCAATTCCACTTGATCGAGATTTGATTACGTGGGAAGAATAGCTGGATGGTGTATATT
Organism: uncultured Prevotellaceae bacterium; assembly: GCA_945827465.1. Lineage (GTDB taxonomy): Bacteria > Bacteroidota > Bacteroidia > Bacteroidales > Bacteroidaceae > UBA6382. Next base: position 834 of record CALZOH010000114.1, on the reverse strand, counting down.
CTTAAAACGGCCCTGCCGCCTTATGGGGCGCAGAGCCGTCTTTCAAGTAGTGACCGGAAGAACTTACTTCCGGAGCATCGCCGTTACGCTATGCTGTTTTCTTTTTTCATCTCCTGCTGATCAGCGTCATCATTTGGCGCCTCTCCGCATGGTGTCTCTCCGCATGGTGTCTCAGTCAGTTACTCGGTCGAAGTGTCAGGAGTTGTAGCTTCCCCTTCCGTCTTCTTCTTGCGATTGAGAATTTGCACCTTGATTCGCTGAAAGTCAGCATTACATGAATTGATAATTTCCGCCAATTTTTCATCTCTTTCCAAATAATAAAGACTATTGATGGCATCAATCATCTCCTTGAACGCATCATCAGTGACGACACGAGCTTCCTGCAAAGTACTTTCAACTTGCGAAATCTCTTTGTTACGTTCATTCAACGCCTTGCAGAATTCCGAATTGCTGAGAATCAGTCCGTTCGGAAACTCTTCGGCACCTACGTTCTTCACCTTTTGCAGGTTTCCATCCATTGTGAAGTCTGTAATCATAGTTCGGTATTCACCCGTCAGACTATCCATCTGTGTTCTTGATGGAACAATCTTGTACAGCTTGATGTAGCGCCTCAAAGCCATGGCATCTGCATAGTACTTGGAGTCTTCATTCCTTTCCCAAGCTCTAATACAGTCTACAATCGCTTTGTAGTTGTTGTCCCTCTTCTTCTGATTCTTCACCATTACCTGTGTCCACTCGGAAGATTGGAACAGCATCAACATCTCATCCTCTTTTCGGATGGCATTGAGCAAACCTGTTTTCGCACTTTGAAACATCTCATTGGAAGTTTCGTAA
>CALZOH010000113.1 GCA_945827465.1 uncultured Prevotellaceae bacterium | reverse complement strand
AACCTTGCCAAGGTTGGGGTCGCGGGTCCGAGTCCCGTTTTCCGCTCTTTTTTATATCAATTATTGACCGAATAGTTGATTTCTCAGTATTACAAATTGATTGTTTAGTAGTAACTTTATGAATCTGTATTTACGTTATTTCAATGAAGAATGCTTGGTTCACAGTGTGGATGAAGCAATAGATTTCCTTAAAAGTTTGAAAATTGAAAATTTTGATTTGGGAGATGCTTTCCGTAAGGATTTGCAGACGTACGCCAATTCAGATATTACCTATCCCAAACGTTATAAAGTTCAAGCTCGCGTGTACTTCATCGTGATTAAGACAAGGGCAAACACAATGAAAGACTTTAAGGAAAATAATATCAGCCGCGAGGAACAGCCTGAAAAGGAAGAGAACGTATATCAGGCTAAAAAGAAAATGAAAATTTCTGTGTTGACTGAAGAGATGCCAGGTTGGTATGACGGAACTCTTATTTTTAAAAGAGTGATTGCTATTCCCGGTACCAATAAGTTTCAATATAAGGATACCAAGTTCCGCGCAATGTGTAAGGCCCAAAGCCCGATCGATTGTTATAACCGAATCATTGATCATCTGAAGTCCAGACAAGATATTGACTCACGTAGTCAGTTCTCTTCAGCCAAAGGTCGTAACTTTACCTATAATTATTTGGGCGTGAATCGTCCTAACTTCAATGAAGGGTAATTTATCGTAATCACGAAGAAAAGATTTCATATTAATAGATGGGGCGTATCGTTCGGGATACGCCCCATCGTTTTATTTATACGGAAAGAAACAGAAAAATTATTTGGCATCGATGGTGAAGAGGTCTGCCAAATAGATGCCTGGCAGTGTGAACCGATTCTTGTTCTTCTCCCATGTAATGCGTGAATAGGATATATCGGTAAGGGGTGCCGGGATATTACCGCAGGGGATGTTTTCCGTTCGGCCCCGCAATTGCAGGCATCCGTTGTGCTTTGTTTGGTCGCCGTTGAGGAGCATGAGCGTTTCCCATTCGTCGTTTACCTTGCGTACGTCGCGCACATTGGTAAGACGAGTCAGTTTGGTGGTGTCCCGATTACTTACGTAGATGCGACTTCCTATGCCAGAGGCAAGCAGACTCTGTTTCCCTGTGCGGATAACGAAGCCAAAGGCATGTGGCAAGTCCAGGATATATTCTACGCGAAAATGTAGGTCGTCGATATCAAATTCTGCTTCCTTCTCATTGCCTTGTCTCATAAATCCGCGCATGATGCCTTTTCCTTGTGCTTCGGAGATCTGTGGCAATACCTCTTGCAGTACAGCCAAAGAACCGGTAAAGAACGGCTCGTCAAAGCCCGTCTCTACGGCGAATGGAGCTACACATTGGGCGTCGCATTCGCTCAAGGCATACCATATCCTATTGGGGTTAATATGCGTTTCAGGAATGAAAAGGAGGTTGTCCTCTCTGTGATAGATCTGGCAATATGTGCGGAAGTCGTTGCTGTAGATGTCGGGTGAAATCCAGTCGACGTGCGGAGCAAATCGTTTATAGTCATCTATTAGGGCAGGTATGGGGCCTCCGTTGGGAAAGCGACCTATTGCTTGTCCTTCATCGAGCCAGCAGTTGACGAACATGGGGATATCATACTCGGCTTTACCAGACTTGACCACTGCGTCAATATATAGAGCGTAGTAATGAGCCATAAAATGCTGTCGTGCCAGTTGAGTATCTCCGTATTTGGCTAATTCTTCGCTCTTTGCAAACAATTGGAGAGACTGTGGGCAGTGGTCTATGTCAAGGAAAACTCCAGGCTCGTTTTCTACTTGGACGGCTATGATTCGTCTGGATAGATCGTGTTCTCTGATATGCTTCATCAGTTTGGCCAACGCTTTGGCGTCGGCCTCACATGCCTGTTTGCAGAAAGGTGAGACGGTTGTTGTGTTGTATCCCTTGGCATCTCGGGCTCTGAAGAATCGCTTGGTGTTCTGCTTTGCCCAAAGTGGCATGTAGGATGATTCGCCATTCTTCCATGACGCAAACCATAGGATGATCACACGCATCTGATGTTCTTCAGCAAGCGAAATCAGGCGGTTGGTAAGGGTGAAGTCGAAGTTTCCCTCTTGTGGTTCCAATTGCTCCCATGTGATGGGTATTAAGGCTGTATTCAGTCCCATGCTCTTCATGGTGGCAATATCCCTGGTGAGGACATAGTCGGTTGAGGCACTTGAGTTTCTGGCTTCTCCGGCTATCAAGATTGTTGGTTTCCCGTCAACAATGAGTCGTTTTATGCCATCTATCTGAGCCACATGGCACACAGAATGTGTCTCGTCCTGTTTGGCATAGATGTTTTGTCCCGCTATTACAAATAGGCATGCGAGCAGGGCAATCGCTTGTTTCGTTAATCTCATGGTCTGAGTGCAGAAGCTATTCATGTTCATAATTCCACGATTTGGTGATTCAATGCTTGTATGAAGATTTTCTATTCAAATAACATACTCAATATTTTCATTGCATCACAAAGGTAGTGGTTTCTTGTGATAATGCTATCGGAAGTTTAAACCCAAATCGGTCATTAGACTATTATGCGCAAACAAACTTTCTTTTTGTCATCTGCCTTTCCGTTTTTCGGTTGCAATGGAACCCCATTGCGCCCTCAAAACGTAGAGACATCTGAACAAAAACAAGAGTTGTTATCATCATAACGCTAATGACCGATTTGGGTTAAAAGATTTGTTGATTGGGGCTTTATTGACGATAGGATATAGTAGATATATTGGTGCAAAATAAGAGGGCGTTGTTTCGTGAAATGAAACATCCGTACTTTCTGGTCAGTGCAGAAAGTACGGATGTAATAAGGTATCTTAGATGGAAGGGGATTTCAAATGATGATGTGCCTAATTGACAGACGTAAACTCTTCCAAGAAACGTTTGTCGTTTTCGGAGAATAAACGCAGGTCACTAATCTTATATTTTAGATTGGTGATACGTTCAATACCTAATCCGAAGGCATAACCTTTGTATTTCTTGCTGTCGATACCGCAAAGTTCAAGTACATTGGGATGAACCATGCCGCATCCCAAAATCTCTACCCATCCGGTGTTCTTACAGAAACTGCATCCTACTCCTCCGCAGATGTCGCAACTGATGTCCATCTCGGCTGATGGCTCAGTAAAGGGGAAGTATGAAGGGCGGAGACGAATTTTGGTGTCTTTGCCGAACATTTCTTGAGCAAAAAGCAACAATACTTGTTTCAGATCTTTGAATGATACGTTTTCGTCAACATAAAGTCCTTCGATTTGATGGAAGAAACAATGGGCGCGGGCTGTAATTGTTTCATTGCGGTAAACACGTCCGGGGCAAATGATGCGGATGGGCGGTTGAGTCGTTTCCATCACTCTGGCTTGTACCGAGCTGGTGTGGCTTCTTAGGATAATATTTTTGGCCACTTCATTGGGATTGGTTTCAATGAAGAAGGTGTCTTGCATATCGCGTGCCGGATGGTCAGCAGCAAAGTTCATCTTGGTGAAAACGTGCAAGTCGTCTTCTACTTCCGGACCGTCGGCCAAACAGAAACCCAAGCGAGAGAAGATATCGATAATCTCGTTCTTTACCAAAGTGAGTGGATGGCGTGATCCCAAAGCAATGGGGTATGCGGTGCGTGTGAGGTCAAGACGTGTGTCTGATTGAGCTCCATTTTGCTGTAAACTCTCCCGAATGCTGTTGATCTTGTTCTGTGCTTCCGTTTTCAATTGGTTGATGCACATACCAATCTCGCGCTTCTCTTCGTTGGGAACATTTCGGAAGTCTTTCATCAGTTCGGTGATGACGCCTTTCTTGCTTAAATATTTAATGCGAAGCTCTTCCAACTCTTTCTCATTTTCGGCTTTGAGTTGTGATACTTCTTTCAATAAATCTTGAATATTTTCTTTTAGAGACATGATTAAATGGGTCTTCTTTTTTATTTTGGCTGCAAAACTATACAAAAAACGTGAGATATGAAAACTGAAGATTCAAAAAAGTGGATAATCAATAAATAAGTGAAGAATATCTTCTATTAGTAATGGTGGAATCATTAACTTTGCACCTGATTTTCATAGTTAATTCAGTGAGAATAAAGGTATGTATTCTATTCCTGCTTTGTTTGTGCGCATGTCAGGACAAAAGCCTCAAAACGGAGCCAGCAGATTCTGAAATTAAAACTTCACAAGATACGCTCCATGCAGTAGGGAGCACAGAGGATTCGATGGAAGTATCGGTTAGTGTACCGATGGCTGCGGATGAATATTTCAGTGATTTTATCTATAACTTCACTTCTGACGAAGTCTATCAGAAGAGTAGAATATCGTTCCCGTTGTTATGCGTTAACGAGGGAGATACAACTTATCTCCAGAAGCATCAATGGTATTTCTCCCGGTTGCACATGAAGATTCCGGTTTACACTCGTTTTTTGGATAATAAGTCATCGCTTTATTTGGAAAAGAGTAAGGAGATATCAGAAGTGAAGATGGACTATTTTTATCTGCCGGAAAGAACAATGCGAACCTATTTCTTTCAAAAGGAAAATAATCGGTGGAAGATGAATAAGATTGTGGATCAATCGTTGGATGAATATCCCGACCACGATTTTATATTGTTTTATCAGGAGTTTGCTTCTGATTCTGTATTCCAGATGAATCATATCAAACCTTTGTTGAGCGTGCTGATGGTAGACCCTGATGACGAGTTCGAGACGATTGATGGAGTGCTCGATGCAGATCAATGGCCTGCTTTTCATCCGGAACTTCCTGTAGATGTCTTTACAAATATACGTTGTGGAGAAGATTTGAATTATCGCAATCGGCGCGTGGTGGTTTTGCAAGGAAGTACGAACGGATACATCAGTTTGTTGTTTTTTGTTCGCGAAGATGGTGCTTGGCGATTGGAACGTTTTGAAAATTGAGGCTTTGATATGGAAAAGTATGATCATTATTCTTTAGCTTCGCGACACACATTCGGTGTAGAGGCTTATGCAGATTATTGGATCGATTATGATTCTCCGGAAGATTTAGCGGCATTAATTCCGATCTTGCCAACTGGAATGCCTGTGTTCCATATGGGGGGAGGAAGTAATTTGCTTTTTATGGGGGATTATAAAGGTGTTTTGTTGCATAGTCGTATCAAGACACTCGAAGTTGTGTCGCATGCTGAAGATGTGATGTTCTTACGAGTAGGTGCCGGTTGGAATTGGGATGAATTCGTGGATTATTGTGTGACGCATCATTTGTACGGTTTGGAAAACCTGTCGCTAATTCCTGGCGAAGTAGGTGCTGCTGCGGTACAAAATATCGGCGCATATGGTGAAGAAGTGGGTCGCCATATAGTAGAAGTCGAAGTGATGGAGTTGAAAACCGGTCAGAGAAAAACAATTTCTCAGAAAGATTGTGATTATTCTTATCGCAGTAGTCGGTTTAAAACGGACTGGAAAGGAATGTATGCCGTATTGTATGTTACATTCCAACTTCATAAGCATTTTGTGCCGAATCTGACGTATGCGCCCATTCGGGAGTTTGCCGAGACAGTCGACGATCGAGAGCTTGATGCAGCACTGATCAGGGAAAAGATTATCCAGATACGCCAAGAGAAACTGCCTGATCCGAGGTTGTTGGGTAATGCGGGTTCGTTCTTTAAAAATCCGGTGATTTCAGAAAAGGAATATCAGGACCTGCAGGCGCGTTATGCCCATCAGCAGATACCGGCGTATAGAACAGACAATGGCGTAAAAATACCGGCCGCTTGGTTGATTGAAAAATGCGGTTGGAAGGGCCGTAAGTTGGGACGTGCCGGTGTATATCGAAAGCAAGCACTCGTCTTGGTTAACTTAGGTGGTGCAACGGCCGATGAGATAGTAGCTTTGAGCGACCGGATCTGTCAAGATGTAAAGAGTCGATTCGGAATTATAATTCAACCTGAGGTTATTTTTGTATGAAGATAAAATTGCTGGGGACGGGAACCAGTTCCGGTGTGCCATTATTGGGATGTGATTGTGAAGTTTGCACCAGTAAAGATCCACGTGACCGTCGTCTGCGTGCAGTGGTGATGATTGAAGAGAAGAATACAAGGGTTTTGATTGATTGCGGGCCGGATATCCGTCAACAATTATTGAATGAACCTTTTCGTCCCTTTGATGGTATTTTATTGACTCATGAGCATTATGACCATGTGGGAGGGTTGGATGATTTAAGGGCTTATTGCGCCTTTGGTCCGCTTCATATCTATGGAGAAGCTTATTGCGTCAACCATATTCGCGAACGGATGTTCTATTGTTTTGGTGATACGAAGTACCCCAGTGCTCCTTCTCTGGAATTGCATGAGGTGAAACCTTTGGAGCCTTTTCAGGTCGGGGACTTAACTATCATTCCATTGAGAGTGATGCACGGCGAAATGCCTATCGTGGGCTATCGTATCGGAAGCTTTGCCTATATTACGGATATGAAGACGTTGCCGCAGTCTTCATTTGAAGCGTTGCAGGGGGTGAGCACTCTTGTGATCAACGGATTGCGCCATCGGCCTCATGCTTCTCATCAGACCATCGAAGATGCGGTTGATATCGTGGAACGATTGGATGTTTCGCATGCTTGGCTGACGCATATCGCACATTCCGCCGGTCTCCATGCCCGTTCGTGCGAATATTTGCCCTCTCATATTCAGTTCGGCTATGACGGGCTGGAGTTTTTTGTGTAGATTTTTCGTTTACAATAGAATTAACTCTTGCCAAGTACGAATAAATGGAAAGAAAGTCGTAATTTTGCGCCGCAAAAAACAGATAATATCAACTATTTCACACAATATTCAGATGAATATCACATTAGAAAAAATCACTGACGTTACTGCTAAATTAATCCTTAAAGTTGAAGAAGCCGATTATGCCGCCAATATGGAAAAGTCTCTGAAAAATATGAGACAAAAAGCCAATATGCCGGGCTTCCGCAAAGGTATGGTGCCCATGACTCTTGTGCGTAAGATGTATGGCGATAGCGTAAAGTACGAAGAAGTCAATTCTTTTGTTGCAAAGACAATACAAAATTATATCAACGAGAACCACGTGCCTATTTTGTTAGACCCGATGGTAAGCGAAGACCAGGCTCAGATTGATATTGTGAATGGAAAAGAGTTCGAGTTTTGTTTCGACTTGGGCTTAGCTCCCCAATTTTCTTTGGAACTGAATGAGAAAGATGAGGTCACCTATTACGATATTGAAATAGATGAGAAGATGGTAGACACTCAGGTGGAGAACTATCGTCGTCGTGCCGGTAAAACTATCAGTGTTGAAGACTACAACGGCGATAACGACTTGCTGAGAGGTAGCCTGGTAGAGTTGGCTGATGACCAAACGGAAAAAGAAGGTGGTATTTCATTGGATACCGTGTCGCTGATGCCCAAGTTCTTTAAGAATGACGACCAGAAAGCGCTCTTCAATCAAGCTAAAAAGGGTGACAACATTATCTTTAATGTTAGCAAGGCATACGAAGGTAATGAAAGCGAGGTGGCTTCTTTGTTGAAGATTCAGAAGGAAAATATTGGCGAACACACTGGCGACTTCAAGTTCCAGATTAATGAGGTTTCCCGCTTTGAAATGGCTGAGATTAATCAAGAGTTGTTTGATGCCATCTATGGTCCGGGTGCAGTAAATAGCGAAGAGGAATTCCGCAATCGCATCAAGGAAGAGATGAGCAAGGCTTATGAACGCGACAGCGACTATAAATTCTTGTTAGATCTTCGCGAATATGCTATGCAGAAGGTTGGCGAGTTGACTTTCCCTGAGGAAATCATGAAGCGCGCTATCTTGAATGCTTGCAAGGAAGAAGAAAAGGCCAACATTGACAAGTACCTCCAAGAAAATGTAAAGAATGGCAAGTGGAGCCTGGTACGCGGTACCTTGGCTGAGAATGCCAAAATCAAGATCGATGATGACGACGTGAAAGATGCCATCAGAGAGGCTGTGCAGATTCAGTTTGCACAATATGGTATGAATAATGTGCCTGAAGAGATGATGGACAAATATGTCAATGAGACCATGGGTAACAAACAACAGCTGGAAAGCTATGTTACTCGTGCATTAGACAGAAAGTTGATGGAGAGCTACAAGAAGATTGTAACCTTGAAACATCAGGCCGTTTCGGTAGAAGACTTTAATAAAATGTTTGAGACCGCATAATTTCTTACCTCTTTAGGACATTCGTTGTCCACAGTTTTCACTTCTGTGGAAGCTGTGGACAACTTTTTATTAATATCCCCAAAATTCTCAAGACATGAACGACTTTAGAAAATTTGCGACCGGTCATCTGGGACTTAACAGTCAGGTTGTCGATGACGTGATGAGTATGCAGAACCAGTATCTCAATCCTTATATCTTGGAGGAGCGTCAGTTGAACGTGACTCAGATGGATGTGTTCTCTCGCTTGATGATGGATAGAATCATTTTCCTGGGAACTCCCATAGACGACTATACGGCTAATACGTTGCAGGCTCAGTTGCTTTATCTGGACAGTGTTGATCCGGGCAAGGATATTTCTATTTATATCAATTCTCCGGGTGGAAGCGTTTCTGCCGGTTTGGGCATTTACGATACCATGCAGTTTATCAACAGCGATGTGTCGACCATTTGTACAGGTATGGCTGCCAGCATGGCTGCCGTGTTGTTGGTGGCCGGTGCCGAGGGTAAGCGTTCGGCCCTTCCTCACAGTCGCGTGATGATTCATCAGCCGATGGGCGGCGCTCAGGGTCAGGCGAGCGATATTGAGATTACGGCGCGTGAGATTCAAAAGTATAAGAAAGAATTGTACACGATTATTGCCAATCATTCTCACAACACTTATGAGAAGGTATGGGCTGACAGCGACCGCGATTATTGGATGACGTCTCAAGAGGCCTTGGAATACGGTATGATTGATAAAGTATTGATGCGTAAACCTAATGGCACGAAGTAAGAATCATTGTAACTTTTGCGGAAGAAGTGAAGACGAGGTCCGCATTCTCCTGACGGGTCTTCACGGATATATCTGCGACGATTGTGTTGATTCGGCTTACCACGTTATTGAGAAATCCTTGGGCGTCAAGCCTCGTGAAAAGGAGGAGAAGAAATCTCCGGTTCCCGACTTCCGTTCGATGCCGAAGCCTACCGAAATCAAGGCCTTCTTGGACAATTATGTGATTGGTCAGGATGATGCCAAGATGACGTTGGCCGTGGCGGTGTATAACCACTACAAGCGTTTGGGCCAAAAGGTGGAGGCTGCCGACGAAAACAAGGTGGAGATTGAAAAGAGCAATATCATTATGGTGGGCTCAACCGGTACGGGTAAGACGCTCTTGGCTCGCACGATTGCCAAACTCATCCAGGTGCCCTTCACCATTGTAGATGCTACGGTGTTTACCGAGGCCGGATATGTGGGCGAAGATGTTGAAAGTATTTTGAGCCGATTGCTGCAGGTGGCCGACTACAATGTCGAGAAAGCCCAGCGTGGCATCGTCTTTATTGACGAGATTGACAAGATTGCTCGCAAGCGCGACAATCCGAGCATTACTCGTGATGTGGGCGGCGAAGGTGTGCAGCAAGGCTTGCTGAAATTGTTGGAGGGCTCCATGGTGAATGTGCCTCCTAAGGGTGGAAGAAAACATCCCGACCAGGATTATATTCACGTCGACACCCGCAACATCTTGTTCATTTGTGGTGGCGCATTCGACGGCATAGAGCAGAAAATTGCTCAACGCTTGAACACGCACGTGGTGGGATTTCAGTCGGTGCAGAACATTATGAAGATCGATAAGGATAATCTGATGCGTTATGTAATGCCTCAAGATTTGAAGTCGTTCGGATTGATTCCTGAGTTGATCGGCCGTTTGCCGGTGTTGACTTACTTGAATCCTTTGGATCGCGAAGCCCTTCATCGGATTCTCACTGAGCCGAAGAATTCCATCATTAAGCAATATCAAGAGCTGATGTCGATGGACGGCATTCAACTGACGTTTGAAGACGATGCACTGAATTATATTGTAGACAAAGCTGTCGAATTCAAGTTGGGCGCTCGTGGTTTGAGAAGCATTGTTGAGTCAATCATGCGCCCGGTAATGTTTGAGCTGCCTTCACAGAAGGTGAAAAAATATGCGGTAACCAAGGCTTATGCAGAGGAACAGTTGAACAAAACCTCTATGATGTAAAGCGGTTGGTGAGGCCCTTATGGAATCGGTCATTGGGAGCAGAGCACGATGTGTTCGGGTTTTCCAATGACCGATTGATGTTTTCTGTTGTATCAAGGCAGTTGGGGGAGGGAAAGGAGAGGCTTTTGCAGGGTTGCAAAACCTTGCCGCACGTCTGGAGTATGCTTCTGCAAGTTTGCAAAACCTTGCCGCACGTCTGGAGTATGCTTTTGCAGGG
>CALZOH010000112.1 GCA_945827465.1 uncultured Prevotellaceae bacterium | reverse complement strand
GCTTCTATCCCTAACGCGCTGTAACTTTTTTTCTGGAAATGACCCTACCGGGCAATTTATCCATCAGCAAGTTACAGCCGTTGCCCGAAAAATTGTGCCCTTAAGTTGTTGGTTTTCAAAGAATTTTTATATTATCTTTGCAGAAAATTCTACAAAGATGAAAACCATTCAAATTCGTGCGCTATACTTCAAAGCCGTTACTCCGGCTATGAAGTCCGTCGAGGTCGACGATGAATTTTTTGACCAAATACACTGCGGAATCCCCGAAGCACATCTTGCTCAGATGCTCGGGCTTCGTCGCCCCGAATATGTGCGACGCTATCAAATCCAATATGAGGGCAAAATCATTTACAGCTCCGTTAACAAATCGGGCGAAGAATACCCCATAGACAGCCGCCCGTGGTAGTTTTATTTAACGTGGGTGTGTGCGATTTTTGCTCACCTCCGTTTGTATCTTTGCCGCGCGTGAAAATGCTTTTGCCGATTTACGCTTTTAGATAGCAATAGTTTGCGAAAAAATCGCTAACTTCGTATATCTTTAACTTCTGACAATGACCGCATAAGATATTTCATTATCACAATCCACGAGAACTCCCCGAATCGGCGCAAGGTTCGGTCGCCGTCAGAGCTATTCGTGGGAGTTTCTGCCATTATAGAGATGAACTTAAAAAAGATACTCTTTCCTGTCCTCGCCGCTGTTGCCCTGACGGGCTGCTCCGACAAAGAAGATGAACCCGGTGGCGGCGAAAAGCCTCAATCGGGCAAATATCAACTTTCAGGTAAAGTCGAAAAAGGCCCGTTTGTCCGTGGCTCGGCTATCAGTGTTCAACCGCTCAATGAGAAGATGACTGCCATCGGCACCGTGTTCAATGGTGAGATTCGCGACGATGCAGGTTCTTTTGACCTCGGTCAAATAGAACTCGCTTCGCAGTTTGTCCGCATCGCAACCGATGGCTACTATTTCAACGAGGTTAGCGGCGACCTATCCACCGGTCAGCTTCATCTTATCGCTCTCGTTGACCTCTCGGACAGAAGCACCGTCAATGTCAATATACTTACTCACCTCAAATCGGCGCGTATTCAAAACCTCATGCAAGGCGGCAAAACATTTGCCGAGGCTGACAAGCAAGCCCAAAAGGAACTGCTTACTCAGTTCGGCTTGCAGTCTTATGAATCTACGCCCGCAGAAGCTATGTCTATCACTTCGGGCAATGACGGCTCCGGCGTTCTGATTGCTATTTCTTCTCTAATTCTCAACAAACGCTCAGACGCTGAAATCACACAGTACCTGTCAACGCTCTCGCAAGACCTTGCAGACGATGGCGCTTTTACTGACGATAACAAAAAGTCTATTGCTATCGACAGAGCCTACTTCCGCGATAATCTCGATTTCTTAACATCTAACATCAAATCGAGATACCAGGAATTGGGTCAGACCGTCGAAGTTCCTGACCTCCGTTATTACTTCGATTGGAACGGCGACGGCATTGCCGGAAATGAAATAAACGATAATCCCCAAATTTCACTTTCTCGCGAAAGCGTTGAATTTGATTGCAACGGTGGAACCGCCAAGATTATCGTAACCTCAAACGTCATTTTGTCTCTGGAGAAACCCAAGGATCCGGACGGATCTTTGGACAATATCGTCGATTCCTCAGTCGAAGATTCGTTTGTTAGCGGCTTCTATAAAGACGAAGGAGCCGCCATATCCGTAACGTCAACCTACGAAAACGGGACTCTTACTATTTCCGTACCTAAGTCAGAACGTCATACAAAACAAACGGCAACCGTTGTTTTATATGACCAAATGGGTGAAGTGCGTGTCTCTGTTCCCGTATCTCTTGAAGCCAAACCTCGCACTCCGTCTGACTCCAAGCCTGAACTTGGTGTACAAGGCAAAGAGATTGTATCAGCCTCTTTTGCAAAATTGGCTTCATCGCTCTCCTGGATGTATTACGTTGAACGTGGTTACACCGGAATGTATAAGTTCTACGACGTTCAATGCCCTATGTACGTTTACGACAATTACAACAGGAAAGCTTTTAATTCAGCTTACAATGCTGTCGCTTTTAATAAGCAAGTCATAAAATCTCTGAAAAATGCAGGGTATTCCGAAGCTATCCCTTACTTTACCCTCCTAAATGTTCTCACATATACTGAGATGGTTGACAAGTGGGGTAACATCGGTATCGTTGAACTTTCACAGGATGATTATACCGTACCTGCTCAACAGTCTGCCTCCACTACGCTTCGTTATCTCGAAACCAAACTCGATGAAATATCATCTTGTTTCTCCGAGGGTAAGCTGAGTACCAACTTCACTGCTGACGATGCTTTCGATATGCCTAAAGACGTGTGGCGTTTGGCAAAAGCCAACGTGTATATGGCTCTCGACGAGCCGTCTCACGCTATGCCATATCTTCAGGAGATTGTCGATAGCCGCCGTTATTCGCTCTCGTCAGGCAATGAATACGATGCCAACACTGGCACTATCCTTTTCGTACAAGTGCCCGATGAAGTGATGCAGGGACATACAATGAGCTATTATTCGTATGCCGACGTGCTTCTTCTTTTGGCTGAATGCAACATCGCCACCGGCAATGCTGCAAAGGCTACCTCTCTTATCAATCAGGTAGCCAAAGCGAAGAATATCTCGGTCAGCGGCAATGGCATCGCTGACATTGAAACTCTGCGCAAGCAGCTTTTCATTCCTCGATACTTCGCTTTCCAAAAGCGCAACAATCTCGGAGGCTACGCCTCTTATCAGCATCTTTGGCCTATTCCATCAGACCAAATTGCAATGTCTCCCGGATGGACTCAGAACCCCGGCTACTAATTTTCAATTCTGCAAAGCTATGATTACAGGACAAATTAAAAATCAGATAGACCAAATTTGGGATACCTTCTGGACGGGAGGTATCTCAAATTCCATAGATATTCTCGAAGCTGTCGCAAAACCTCCATTAAAAATCGCTTCAAAATAAAGAGCAAAAGCCTCAACTTTCACAAGCTGAGGTTTTTTATGTCCATAAAATTTGTAACTTTATGGTATACAAAGATAATGTGTTTAACGTGAGTTCGTTATAAGCTATCAGAACAAGGTCAGCTGATTGTCATGAACAAACTCCGGTGATATAGAGGGTTTCTTCGGGAAGAAGCAGTATGCAGCAATGGCACTCAGGGCATTTGTTATGAAATTTGCGAAAGACCGATGTCTTGAGTGTTCTATTTGAGCGATGTTTTTAAGTTCGTCATTAACAGACTCGACCAAAGCTCTTTTGCGAAGCATGATCTTATCGGAGACAGACATCAGCGAGTTCCTCATGTTGTTCTTGACTTTTGTGATAATCTGAATACCGTTCATGAACAGGAACTCAAACAGTTGCTTGCCGATATATCCTTTATCTCCACAGAGTTTGCCCCTGACGTTTTCAATAAATGACTCTGAATACAGTGGCTCACGGTCATCGACATTGCCCGGAGTGAACATGAAGTTGAGTATCTCTCCCTTGTCACTGATAATCAAGTGCAACTTGAAACCGAAAAACCATCCCATCGAGCACTTGCCCCGCTGGGCTATACCTTTGAAAGCCTTATGTATAAGTATGCGCTGATGTTTGCATACTCTCAACGGCGTTGAATCATTGTTGAATTATCGAATTCTTATATCGAACTCACGTTTTATTACTAACTTTGCATCATGGGAAAGCCCTCCGAAATAGACGCGCAAATCTCCGAAGCAAGAAAGAAAGCTTGGAAGCAAAGACTGGTTATAATCGCTGCAACAGTGGTTATAATAGTTTGTTGTGTGGTTGTAGTTGTCAAGAAGCAACATTATAGAGACATAGAGATACAACTCCAAGAGCAACAACGTCAAGCTGAATATGAGGCATGGATGGAGCAACAAAGGGCAGAAGAAGCCCGACGAGCAGAAGAAAATAGAATCCGGGAATTAGAATATGCTCGCAGACGTGATAGCATTGCAGCGTTGCCAAAGGTAGACGAACCGGAACCTTACAAGCCGAAGTACACCTGGGATGAACTCGAAACAATGGTGCGTAATCTTAGCGATGAAGATTACTTTGCCTCGGTATGGTGTGTAGAGATGAATACCCCGAAATGGGTGGTGCTATATAGTAAAGGAGGTAAAACGTATTTCCGACATTTCAATCTTGAAAAGAAAACATACGGCACGCAAATCCGCTTAATAAAAGATGAAATAGGAAAATTCCACGTCTCCGGCAATAAGCGAGACCGCTATGTATATGGCAATGGAGGCACTTTAATCCATGAGGTCAATGGTGTTGAGAAAGAAACTTTCTTCAACCATAGGACTATTGACCTGTTTACGCCGGAGCCTGTGCCGGATGGCTACGATGATTGGGAGGATTACTATTACGACAACGAGGAAGATTTCAGATATTACTATGGGCGGTGAAAATGCCTTAAGAGCATATAGCCACAAGTATTGCAATAATGCTGATGACTACGCATATTATGGTAATGATACGAGTAAGAGCTTTCTCTGATTCTAACTTTGCCGTCTTATAATTTGCCTTTAGTTTAGTAAGTTCATCTTGATACTTCTTAACCTCGCTCTGCTTTTCGCTCGCACGTCTCTGATATTTACGGATATTCTTGACCGAGGTCGCATTAGCCGATTTGGTATCCAAAACGGTGGCAGCGGCAATAGCGGCGGCGATTAAGCCCTCCAAACGATGTATTCGATTTTCATATTGGCGAGCAGTCATTGAAGCGACATTGTCGTTTTGATGATGCAAAAAGGCGGGGCTATGATGGTGCGAATGTTGAGTATCATCAACATGAGTTTCATATTCAGCCTCCCAGTCTACATCATAGTCCGGATTTTCGCCGGAATAGTCCGTGTCCTCGTACATGTCTGTGGTGTAATCTACCCACATATCATGTTCGGCCTCACCATTGTAGCCCCACTTGCCACTGTCGTCGAAATCATCGTCGTACATAAGAATATAAGAGTTTTAGTCCCAAAAATACTTTTGTTTTCTGCGGGCGCGTTTACGTTTGCCGAGCCAAGGTAATCCTTCGGAATGACGCGAGCGGTGCCTACGAGGTTTTGCCTCGTAGTGGCTTCCGATATAATAAAGGAAGCCTGCCACCGCAACTATGCCCAGGATTTCTCCCATAATTATTCTGCGTCTTCGGGGTCATCAATAGACGGATCGGCATCAACGTTGTTGAGTGATGTCCAGGGATAAATCTTTGACGCAATCAGGCGGTCAAATTCTGCGGACAAGCGTTTGGCGAGATAATGGTCGACGGAGAGAGACCTGAGAGTTTCTTCAGAAATATACTCGAAGTTATCGATGCTAATTTCTACCGGGCCTACCATGTTCGATAGAATGAATGGTGCGCAGTCATCACAACAATGTATTTCAGCCGGATCGTCAAAATAAATTGCGCAGTCATCGCCCACGGCGACCACTTTCATCAAATAGAGATATGCCATATCTCGGCGAGTGTGTATGAGTACAATACGCTCTCCCTTTAAAGGAAGGTCGTGCTCGTCCGGTAGAAATCCACCCCAGCGGAAGTATGCGACACCTCGCTCATGAAGTTCATGTGTGAGGTCTGAAAAATCGACGCGGTCAAGATATTCGGCTCGCAATAGGTCGGGACGAATCATCACCGGCTCGTTGGTTTCGAGCCAAATGGTGATTTTGATGCGCTCGTCATACTTGCCGTACTGCTTATATTCAGTGATTTCGGTTTCAAACTTGTTGAAATATCCGGCATCAAGGAGGACGGCCAGCTCGGCATTCTCTTGCCGAGGTATATAACCAAGAATGAAGTCGAAGTCAAAATTATCGGGGTCGCCATCGAAATCATCAGCGAGAGCAATGGCCACGGCATTGTGGTCGTGCTTATTGTTCTTGTCGCGGACAAGAGCGAGTTTTGTGCCTACGCAAAGCTCATCCCACATTTCATCGTCTTTCTCGACGTGAAATGAAAGTCCGGCCACATAGCATTCCTTGAATTTGACTTTCTTGTAGGCAAATTCAATCGGCTCGTAGATGTCAGAATATATGTCGCGTATAGTAGTCATTGTCGGGTTAGTATAGTAAATGTTTCTTGTCGTTTTTCTTCCAACCGGCGCGCTATTCTTTATCGGTAAAGAAGACCTTTAGGTCTGCCTGATACTGATGGTCAACCGAGAAAATCTTTTGGCCGAAAGCGGCAAAATAAGCACAAATGAAGATGAGCAGTGCGAATATTCTGTGCATGACTTACAATACTTTAGGAACGAGTTCGGCTTTATAAGGTAAATCAAGAGCATCAGCTATTTGATTCAGATAAATGGCTTTCATTTTGTTCGGACAGTTCGAGAGAACAAAATAACCTGCGGTCGCTTCCTTATAATTATATGTATCAGCTTGTGTCGTAACTAATGAGAAGCGGTCTTTATATCTAATATCAAGTGCTTCAACTTCTGCATAACCGATTTTCTGAATTACATTGATAAAGGTGTTTATGGCATCGGTTTCTTGAACCCCCTTTTCTTTATACCATGTTACCATTATCGTGTCTTGACCTTGGCGAAAGCCGCCTTTATCGGTCTTCATCCGCTGCATAATGTGGGCGTTGATTTTGGCCCTGTCTTCTCGATAAATGTCTTGCACACGTCTTATTGGACGAGAGACAACAACGGATTCTTTCTCCGGGAGTGTTATCTCCTGGACTATATCATCATTGAGCAAGAAGCGGTGGGCTGCGAGATACTTTGTGAAGCGAGCAGCCATTTCGGGAGAAACGGTATCGAGGCGGAATACATCGAGATTATCTTCGAGGTCGTGGAGCTTGACTACGCTACCAAGCGGATTTTGCTTGGCGCGAGCCACAAAATCCTCATAAGATTCTCCCTCTCGCTTGGTAACGGAGATGATGCCGTCGACAACCGACTGAGGAAAACCCTCGGCAAGAAGATACTCGGCGGTAACGTCGGTATCTTCGATAGTGTCATGCAGCAGTGCGACCATCTTTTCCTCGTCGGTCTTGCACCGCATGGCTACGCGCATGGGGTGTTGAAAATAGGCGCAACCCATCTTATCACGCTGCCCGGCGTGTTTGCTGACGCAGATCTGCGCCGCCTTGTCAAGCAGTTTTGCGGATTCCTCTTTAGTCATTGTTCGGTATAGTTAATGTAAATAATAACACGAAAGTATACCAAAAAATAATCTAAAAGTATACCATCTTATCTTCTATTTGCAAAGATATCGAAAGTTGGTTATACATTATATTTTCTTGGTTAATTTTTTCGTTTCCTTGATACGATATGATGATCTGAGTCGCTGGCGTGGCGTCACTTGCGGGTTTTAGGGCTTCAATTTTCAGGTAGGAGATAGTCGTCTGCTATGGCGTTGATGTCGGCCGTCGAGCCCGTGGCCTTCATGCGTGTATGGATGTAATATATGATGGCGAAGGTCTCGCGTTCGATGATAATGGGCAACCTTGCGCGATTGTGTTCGCTGAGGTCTTTTAATGCTTTGGCCGATTCGCCGAGCCAATATCCGAAGCGAGAGTATTCATTGATATAAAAATCGTGTTCGTAGTCCCAATAACGCCTTTTGTTAGGTTGATTTTCAGGGTAGGGGTTGGAGCTGTCGGCAGGCGTCCCCCAAGAGAAACGATAGTATCTGAAGCCTCTCTGTGGCGCAATGAGTGTGATGGCAAAGGCGCATTTGAAGCATTTGTCGAAGTCGAGCATATCGGGCATCTCGTCGCTTGCCTGTGTGTCGGTGATGGTCCATCGGTTTGCCGCGATATGATTCAGTCTGAATCGGCCGAGAAGATAATGGCTGCGGTAGATATAGATGCGGCCATTGTCGAGATAAAAGCCAAAACGCGCCTCCCAGTCGGTGTAAAATCCTTTGATGATGCGTCTTGCCTCTTCGTCAGTCAAAGTGAAACCGTCATATCGGCTCTTGACCGATTTGAAAAGATGGCGCTCGACATTGGTGAGAGCGTTGTTTTTGGCGAAAAATATATTCTGCCATTT
This sequence comes from uncultured Prevotellaceae bacterium, assembly GCA_945827465.1. GTDB lineage: Bacteria > Bacteroidota > Bacteroidia > Bacteroidales > Bacteroidaceae > UBA6382. The sequence goes on along the minus strand of CALZOH010000112.1, from coordinate 2,424 downwards.
GCTGCGGCTTGCCATGACATTGATTTCTTCGCGGTAGGCTTTGTGGGTTTCATCCGGAAGATATAACGGACGACGGGTTTCGCCGTCGGTCGAATATTTTTCTTTGATGTAATATATGCCGTGTCCATACATCGCTCCGGCTATCATGGCTGTCAGAGAGGCCATCAGCCGTGGATTTTCAGGACAATTGCGTACGGCGTTGTGAATGGCGCTGCCGAAATCAAATGCCCGGTAGAAGCAGTCCCATGCCCGCATCAGCAGGCAGAGCGTCGATTCTCCGCCTCGCCAGTCCCAGTTGCGTCTTATGCCTCTGAATATCTCGCCCAGCGCCGTGTAGGTCTCGTCTTTGGTGTGGCCAGTGCGCAACAGGGCTATCATCTTCGGCATGAATATTCTGGCATAACCTTCTTCTTTGTCCCACGAGCGGTCAATCATCATCTGCTGCGATGCCCGGGATGTTCCGTCATCGGCGGAGTCAGAATACCAGCCGGCGACAGCGAGACGCATAAGAAGCATTCCCGACGACGCCGGAGTGCGTCTGAATGCGAAATCGTCGGCCCATTGACGTGCGTCATCGGAGACGTCGGCACGGCATTGTGGCAGTGATATATATGACGAGAAAATGCGGCGCGTGCGTTCGCGAGCGCCATCGTTGTCGCAATCGGCGCCTGTAGATTCGGCATTGTCAAGCGCTGCTGCCGCGGCGATGGTGCTCAGGCTGTATTCCGACATCGTAGCCTCGCCGTCAAACAGTTGCCGGTAAAACACCGATTTGTCGCGCAGCCAGGTTGATGCCGCCAAGTCTCCTAAAATCCCTGCTATCATGGCATCGTCAATTTCTGAACATATCGCCGAGAGCCGAGGCTTCTTCCCAGATGGCTTCGTCGGGACAGTCGGTAAAACGGGCGATTGAGTTCTTTACGGCGTGCGTCAGCTCGGCGAGTTGCTCTTGGCTCAAGCCTTTGCCGTCGTAAGCTGCGAAACGTGCGACGCGCTCGACGATGTCGGCGGCGTTCTGGTAATCTCCTGCATCATAGGCCATATCGGCGATGCGGAGGAATTCTTTTGCGTCGGTGAAATTCATTTCTTATCTTTATTTAGTTTATAATCAGGCTCGATTTTTCGACGTCGATGCCCGGCATGCGCCTGAGCAGCCACGCCGCCGGATTATACCAGCAGAAAATCGCGACCGCTTGAGCGATGATGAGGTCAAGAGTGTGGCGGTGGGTGATATGGCCGAGTTCATGGATGATGGCAGTATTGCAACCATCGGAGAAGTCTGCGTCGATGATGACTATAGCGCGGTCGACCTTGAAACGATTGTCTTTGCCGAGCGCCATGCGATAGCAAACCCAAGCGATGACAAGGGTGATTGATACAGCAATCGAGTATTTGAACAAAGTCTCAATCATGATTCTTGCGTTTTTCGACCATTTCCAACAGGCGTTTGAGCTCGTCGGCGTCAATCTGGCGGTCATCGACAAGTTGCGACACCATCGAGAAGCAATTCCCGAAATAGCGGCTGATGAATTTGTTGACGGCGCTACGCTTGTATTCGTCTTTTTCTTTGATGGCGAAGTAGTAGAATGCGCCGTAACGGCCCTGCTCGTGTCCGACGTAGCCCTTGGCCTCGAGTGAGCGGATGAAGGTCGACACGGTGTTGATATGCGGTTGCGGTTCATCGTAGCGGGCGACCAGGTCTTTGACCGTGCAGGGACCATACTCCCACAGTAGAAGCAAGGCTTCTTCCTCTTTGTCAGAGAGTCTTTCTTTATCTTCTTTCATCTTAACGAGGATTTTCGTTGACAAAAGTATAATCAAAAAATTGCTTGTGCAAATTTTTAACTAAAAATCTCGTTGCAATCATAAATCTTGATTAACTTTGCAGCGATAAAGACTTAATTATGATAAAGATGATGCTTATAGCCGGAGCCGGCGGATTTGTCGGTACATGTTGCCGCTACCTTGTCACGCGCTGTTGTGCGATGATTTTCAGTGGCTCATGGCCTCTCGGAACCTTTTTAGTAAACCTCGTCGGCTGCTTTATATATGGAGTGCTGCTCGGCCTTTTCGAGAAAACCCAAACCGTGACGACGACCGAGAGCCTGCTGCTTGTGACCGGATTTTGCGGCGGCTTCACGACCTTCTCCGCCTTCGCCGGCGAAGTCTGCCTCCTCGGCGACAAAGGCCAGCTCGCCACCTCCCTCATCTACCTGCTTGCGTCAGTTACCCTCGGAGTCATCATGGTCATCGCCGGTCGCGCGCTGATAAGATAGATCTTACTCAAGATAGAGGTTGAGATGCCGGTCGCGGGGTTGAGTTCGTTGGGGTATAAACTTGTAGTTGGCCTCGGCGACGAGCTCGTCGCCGCACTTTAATAGCTTTGGTCACAGCATATTGGCTGCGAGGGTTGAAACCCTCGCT
>CALZOH010000111.1 GCA_945827465.1 uncultured Prevotellaceae bacterium | reverse complement strand
GAATCATATCTGACGAACGAAAAACCTTGGCTCCGGTTGAAAAGAGATAATACATACCGTCCTCAGCCCTGATACATGTCGGGTCGGGGGCATCTTCGTTGATAATCGGATTTCGGAACACTTGTGCCACGGCCGGCAAAAGCCATACGGCCGACATGAACAAAGCAATAAACTGTTTTCTATACATGATCTTCTTATGATAACTTGACTTGAATACTCTCGCCGGGCTTTACTCGATAGGACTTCTTCCAACCGCCGTTGGTCACCGTCACCTGCAGTCCTTTTCCCGAACGCTCCACTTCTATATCCATATCGGCTCCAAAGGCACGAACCTTGCGTAAGGCCATCTTGTCCCAAGCCGTAGGCATCATCGGCGTCAGCACAAAAGAGCTGAAACCGGTGGGACGAATACCAAACAAGCCTTCTGTAATGATTCGAGCATATAGTCCACTTTCGGCCGAAAGATGACGCTGATTTCCTTCGGGCCAAGCCTCAACGGCATAGGGCACATGTTCGCCCAACAGACGGGCATTGCTGTAGAAGCGGAGAAAATCAGTGGCCTTATCGGGATAACCGGCAGCATAGACTCCACGCAAAGCATACAGCGTAGAACGATCCCAGAAGGTGGTACTGCCCTCTTGTGTGAGCAAACCGTTGTCGGTCCACATCTTGTCGGAGAAGAGCGCAGCAATGGTGCCCTCGGCACGATTGTTGATACCTACTACCAAAGGCATACAGATCCAGGAACGAAGCAAGTCGTTCCCCTCATAATAACGATAGGTATGATAGCCCTGCATATCGGCACCGAAGTACGACTCGATACTCTTCTTCAAATCGGCAGCGCGACGCTGATACAACTTCGACAAGGACGACGGTTCACCCATTTCGCGACAGAGCGAAACGGCAGAGAGCAATCCGTCGTAATAAAGTGTGGAAGTACACAGATTGGCTTCGCCGGCCGGGAAACGGCCTTCCAATTCATCATGGTCTGACATCACCACACCCCCGGCATTGAGTTTGTGGTGACAATATTCCAAACACCACTTGATGAGAGGCCAAAGCTGGCGGGCTTCGTCCTTGGAAGCACGCGTCAGCACATAACGAGCGGCTCCGTGAGCAATCATGGCAGCATCGCCGCGATCGCCGGCTCCATTCCAGATGTCTTGTCCTTCTGCAATGATACTGCTCGGTATGGGTTTCCAATCATCGTTCATATAGCGGGCGAAGTGAAGATAACAGTTGAGTGCTGAAGCATTGCCATAACCATAACCCAAGAAGGGGAAGAACGGATTCACATATTCTGCCTGGTCGTTACACCACAGAGCGGCATAATAACTTTCGCCACCGGGACCGTGCATCGGGCCGCCGGCTGTCTGATAAATACTTTCGCTGGCCCTGATCTTGGAGAAGGCAAACATTCGGTCGACTACCTCCTCGGGACTTTCAAGCACCAGGTTGCCGAGCCATTGCTCCACCAAGTCCTTGCGCTTCTGCAATTCATCGGTACCATTCAACGAAAGTTCCTTTTCGCCCTTCTGATCGCTATAAGCCTGCACAGAGGCCGTGAGTGCCACTTTACCACCCTGCGGAAGCTCCAAGGTATGAACGCCCTCTATCTTGCGAACGATCGTATAACTGCCTTTCACGCCTTTCTTCTCAAGCGTTTTCCATTCGCAACGCTCGGCCGGGAGTTCTACCAACAGGGTATTCTTCGTCGGGTTGGAGAGCGTCACCACGATGAGGAATGCCGGCTGATCCACCGACGGGAAACACTGATACAACGCCTGCAGACCATTCGACTTGTAAGTGGAACGTATCTCCATGATGCCCTTGAGGCGGATGCTCTCCACCGTTGCAGCATCCACCGAACGACCGTTTACAAGCATTCCGTCCAACGGATTCCATTCCACGCGACGCATCAAACTGGCATGCGTATTGTTGGGAACTGTGCGCAACATCGGCCAAACCATGCCCAAGCTCAGATGGAGCCGGCCATCGGCCTCAACGCCGTAACGCACCACGGTCGAAACACGTTGCCCGCTCATTTCAATATGGTCATTGTGCGGCAAACGACGATCGGTTTTCCACTCAATGCTGCCATCAGGCAACATACTCCAACGATTCTCTGCATGACCCATCATCACAGCCAGCAGAAAAAAAAGTGTTATCAAAAGGGATTTCATATTTGTTCGGTATTCTTGTTCTTTTACCAATATCCTAATTGCCTCTACGCCTTGGCAGACAAGCGGAAGCAAAAGTAGCAATTTTTTAGTTCTAAAAACAAAAATACGATTGTCAAATTCAAGGATTCACATCCCGACGGCATCTGATTGCCCCCAAAATAGGTGTCAGAAGCCCAAGAAGCACAAAGCGGGCGCGAACCCTTTCCTAAAATAAGGGTAACTTTGTACCGCATTCACCTTTAAAAGCAGGGAAAGTGTTTCCCTCCTTCATTCGGATATAGATATAGACAATAATAGAAAATGAGAAGTTTTAATTTTTCTCCACGCATCATTAAAGACCTTCGTAATTACAACAAAGAGAAGCTCACTGCCGACTTGATTGCCGGACTGATTGTGGGCATCGTTGCCCTGCCACTGGCCATCGCCTTCGGTATTGCGTCGGGAGTATCACCTTCACAAGGTATCCTTACGGCCATTATCGGTGGTTTCTTGGTTTCGGCACTTGGCGGCAGCCGGGTACAGATTGGTGGTCCTACCGGAGCGTTTATTGTGATTATCTTCGGCATTGTGAGCGACCCCGCCTTGGGTCTGCCCGGACTGATGTTGGCCACCATGCTGGCGGGAATGTTTCTCATCCTGTTGGGCTTTTGCCGCTTGGGCACCATTATCAAGTTCATTCCCTACCCCATCGTAGTGGGATTTACGAGCGGTATTGCCGTCACCATCTTTACGACCCAAATCAAAGACCTGTTGGGTCTGAGCATTGAGGGCAGCCTGCCGGGAGACTTCATTTCCAAGTGGGGCGTCTACTTCCACCATCTGTCCACCATCGACTGGATGACGGCTGCCATCGGCATTGTGAGCATCCTCATCATTGCCTTCACGCCCAAAATCCACAAGAAGTTGCCGGGTTCGCTCTTGGCCATCATCATCATGACCATTGCCGTGTACTTTGTCAATGAGTATAGCGACTTCCACATTGCCACCATTCACGACTCCTTTGGCGACATCCGCGCCGAAATACCTCCCTTGCAAGTGCCCAACCTTTCGTGGGAGAACGTCAAACAACTATTCCCTACGGCCATGGTCATTGCCGTACTCGGCGCCATCGAATCCTTGCTATCAGCAACGGTGGCCGACGGTGTGAGGGGCTATCACCACAATTCCAATCAGGAGCTCATCGGTCAGGGTGTGGCCAATCTCTGTACGCCGCTCTTCGGCGGAATCCCCTGTACGGGAGCCATTGCTCGCACCATGACCAACATCAACAATGGCGGCAGAACTCCGGTGGCCGGCATCATACACGCTATTACGCTGCTCGTCATCTTCCTGTTGCTCATGCCGCTGGCCGGCTATATTCCCATGGCCTGTCTGGCCGGTGTGCTGGTAGTTGTTTCCTACAACATGAGCGGTTGGCGCACCTTCGTCCAACTGATGAAGAACCCGAAGAGCGACATTGCCGTATTGTTAGTGACCTTCTTCCTCACGGTCATTTTCGACCTGACCATCGCCATTGAGGTCGGTCTGCTCATTGCCTGTCTGCTCTTCATGCGCCGTATGGCCGAGACAACAGAGATCAAGGTGATTGCCGACGAGATCGACCCCAACGATGAGACCGACGCGGAGCTTCACGAGGAGCACCTCATCATTCCCGACGGTGTGGAGGTATATGAGATTAACGGTCCCTACTTCTTCGGCATCGCCAATAAGTTTGAAGACTTGATGACCACCATGTCCGACCGCCCGTTGGTACGCGTCATCCGCATGCGCCGCGTTCCCTTTGTCGATTCCACCGGTATGCACAACCTGCAAAACCTTTGCACCATTGCGCGTCGCGAAGGTACCCACATCGTGCTGTCGGGAGTCAGGGAGAATGTTTACGCCACCTTGGAGCACGCCGGGTTCTGCGAGCTGTTGGGCAAGCACAACATCTGCCCCAACATCAACGTGGCCTTGGAGCGGGCCGGCGAATTGAGCCGCCGCCTCCAAGAGAAGTCGAAAATGAAGTCCTGACCCGGTGACTCCGATTCATTCCGTTGACATCAACCGTCGTGTGGCCTCGGCCACACGACTCACTTTATCCTTATGAAACCATCATTCCCATTGTTATCGGCCATCGCCTTCCTGTTGCTGACAGCTTGTTCACCCAACCGGCAGAAGGTGGAGGAAGCCCAACAAAACATTGAGCAGGCCCTGAAGGAAATCAGTCTGATTGAAGACCGCATTCTCGAAGCCGGGAATCGGTCAGACAGCCTCCGACTGATTGAGTTCGCTTCTGAAGAGGAGCGCCAAGCCGCTCTTACCTCGGCTGAAGAAGAACTGGCCGGCGAACGTTCCACCCTCGAAGTGACGCAACAACGCCTGGAGGCGGCGCGACAGAAATACCGCGACCTGACCGGCCGGGATTATCAACCGTAGGCGTTGCTCACACCGGATCAACGTCGAAATAGATGCGCAGGGAATTAAAGCGCGGCTGCTGTTGCAAATCATGAACGGCAGCTCTCAATATGGCGCGCGTCTGAGCCATTGAAAGCGAGCGCTCGGCTTTCAAGGCCAGTTTGCGGATGTGCCAGAACTGTACACGGCTCACAGCTGGTTTATCAGGTCCCAATATGCGCGGACCAAAAGAAGTTCTCAACACTTTTTCCAAAGAATGAGCGGCCTGTTCCACCACCGACAGCTCGCGATGTTTTAAATAAACGTAGATCAACCGATAGTAAGGCGGATAGTGAAAGGCTTCGCGCTCCTCCATCTGTTCTTGAAAGAGCGTGTGGAAATCGTTGTCAACCACGCGCTGAATGACGGGATAATCGGCGTGACGGGTCTGCAAAATGACGTAGCCCCTGCTCTGACGCCGGCCGGCTCGCCCAGCCACCTGCGAAAGCATCTGGAAGGTGCGCTCAAAGCTGCGGAAGTCGGGACGGGTGAGCATTGTATCGGCATCGAGGATGCCCACCACGTGCACGTGGTCAAAGTCCAGTCCCTTCGACACCATCTGGGTGCCGATGAGTACGTCGGTGCGCTGCGCGGCAAAATCGTTGATGATGCGCTCGTAAGCCGTGCGCGAACGGGTCGTATCCAAATCGAGCCGCGCCGTACGGGCCGTGGGAAAACGCTTCTGCACTTCTTCCTCTATCTTCTCGGTACCGAAACCGATGGAGCGCAATGTTTCGCATCCGCAGTTGGGACAGGCCCGGGGCATCTCGAAGGTTCGGCCGCAATAGTGGCACACCATTTTGCGAATGTCCTGATGATAGGTCAGGGTGACGTCGCAACACTCGCAGGTGGGCGTCCATCCGCAGGAAGCGCATTCCACCACCGGCACGTAGCCGCGGCGGTTCTGGAAGAGGATGACTTGCTGCTGACGGGCCAGCGCCTGGCGGATTTCTTCTTCCAAGCGCGGCGAGAAGGGCGGGCGCATCTGCTTGGTGCGCATCAGTTCGCGCACGTCGGCCACTTCGATGTGGGGCAAACAGATTTCGCCATAGCGCGTGGTGAGCGACGCATAGCCATACTTGCCGCCAGTGGCGTTGCTGAAGCTCTCGAAGCTGGGTGTGGCCGTTCCGAGCAGTATATGGCAGGCATGGAAACCGGCCATCATCACGGCGGTATCGCGGGCATGATAGCGCGGAGCGGGCTCTTCTTGTTTGTAACTGGTTTCGTGCTCTTCGTCAACGATGATGAGTTGCAAGCGCTGCTGCGGCAGAAACAAACCCGAGCGAGCACCGAGCAAGAGCGAATAAGGTTCGGCGGAAAGTTGCTTCTGCCAAATCTCCACGCGCTCGCTATCGGGGAACTTGGAATGATAGACGCCCATACGGTCGCCGAAGATGCGGCGCAGGCGTTGCGTAAGTTGCGTGGTCAGGGCGATTTCGGGTACCAGATAAAGCACTTGTCCGCCGCGCTCCATGACTTCGCGTATCAGCCGGATGTAGATTTCGGTTTTGCCACTCGACGTTACGCCGTGGAGCAGGCAGACTCTTTGTTTCTCAAAGGCCCGATGGATTTCGTCGAGCGAGGTTTGTTGGGCAGGCGAGAGGGGCAGCTGTTCCACCAGTTCGGCGGTGACCCGACCGAGGCGCCCCACCTCAAAGTCATAGGTTTCGAGAATACCTTTGGAGCGCATGGCCGTGAGCACCGCGGCCGAAACACCCGAGCGCTTCAGCAGTTCGGCCTTGCTGACTTCCTTCACGAGCTGCGGGTTGCGAAGCTTGAAGGCCGACGCCCAACCGGCCATGTCGGCGTAGGTGGTCACTAACTGCAGGCGTTTGGGCGTACGCTCCAATTCGTCGCACAACTTCATGAAGGCTTCTTCGGTTTGATAGGCTGCAGCCAGCCTGACGTGTACCTCGCAACGCGGCCGATAACCGGCATCGAGCGTTTCTTTCACTGTCACGGCCCCCTTGCCCATCAGGCTTTTGATGCGCGAAAGTACCCGACCGTCCTTCAACGAGCGGGCGAGCTGGGCCACGGTGTGGACCTTGCCCGACTGCAAGAGTTCAAACACCTGCAGTTCCTGCGGCTTGAGTTGGGACCACCGGTCGAAGTCTTCGTTCACCGTCAGGGTCGACTCACTCTCCAAGCGCAATCCCGAAGGTACGGCGGCCTTGTAGACATCGCCCAGCGGACACATATAATATTCGGCCATCCACTGCCACAGGCGCAACTGCCGGGGCAAGACCATGGCCTGCTCGTCGAGCACGTCGACCACGGCCTTCAGCTCAAAGTTGCCGGCGGGCGGCTCGCTGTGTTTGCGCACCACGATGCCCGAATAGAGTTTGCTTTTGCCAAAGGGCACTACCACCCTGAAGCCCTCGCCAACACAGTCGGCTAGGGCTTCGGGCAAGAGATAAGTGAAGGTCCCCTCAACGGGAACGGGAAGTATCACGTCGCAATAAAGCATATCAGGAAAGAGCTCCGGAGCAAGATTTTCAGGCTTCCTCGGGCAGCGGATTGATGAGGGTTTCAGGATTTTCGTCGGTGAACCACTTGCTGTACATCGAGTAGTGTTTGGCGATGCCGATGTTCAGTTCCTTGGCCTGTTCGGGGTCAACTTTTTTGATAAACTTGGCTGGCACACCGCCCCAAAGTTCGCCATCGCCCACTACCGTATTCTTGAGTACCAAGGCTCCGGCAGCGATAATGGCCCCCTGGCCTATCTCGCAGTCGTCGAGCAGCGTGCTGCCCATTCCGATGAGGGCGCCGCTCTTGATTTTGGCGCCGTGAACGGTGACGTTGTGACCGATGGTGACGTCGTCGCCAATTTCGATGGCTGCCTTCTTGTAGAGGGTATGGAGGCAAGAGCCGTCTTGAATGTTGACACGGTGGCCGATGCGGATGTAGTTGACGTCGCCGCGCACTACGGCATTGAACCACACGCTGCAGTTGTCGCCCATCTCAACATCGCCTACCACGGTAGCGTTTTCGGAGAGGTAACAGTTATGTCCGAATTTGGGCGTCATGCCCAATATTGTTTTAATGATTGCCATTTCTTTGTTGCTTATAAGGGTTGTGTTGCGTCTATCAGCCAGCGGCGGTCGGCCTCGTCGTCGAGCAGCGGCAGGAGTTCATTGCGCACGCGCCGGTGATAGGTGTTGAGCCATTCGAGTTCTGCCGGCTCAAGCAGTTCGCGCTCGATGGGAGCGGTGTCGATGGGACAGAGGGTGAGGGTTTCGAAACGGAGGAATGTCCCGAACTCCGTTTCAAGGTGAGGCACGGCCAGCAGGATGTTTTCGATGCGTACGCCGAAGCGACCGGCCAGATAGAGGCCCGGCTCGTTGGTCACCGTCATGCCGGCCGTGATGGGGGCGGGCATCCAGTTCATGCGAATCTGATGAGGACCTTCGTGTACGTTGAGATAAGAACCTACGCCGTGACCCGTACCGTGGCCGAAGTTGTAGCCTTCCTGCCACAGGGGACGGCGCGCTGCCAGGTCGAGCTGTGTGCCCGACGAACCGGAGGGGAAGACAAGGCGCGCCAGGGAGATGTGGGCCTTGAGCACGAGGGTGTAGACGTGGCGCTCTTCGGCCGTGGTGGGCCCCAGGGCGAGGGTGCGGGTGATGTCGGTAGTGCCGTCTTGATATTGTGCTCCGCTATCGAGCAGGAGGAGTCCTTCGGGTCGGAGCGGGCGGTCGGTTTCAGGGGTGGCTTCGTAATGAACGATGGCGCCGTGGTCGGCATAGCCGGCGATGGTATCGAAGCTGATGTCGCGGAAGAGGGGCTGCTCGGCGCGGAGCGAGGTGAGCAGGCGGTCAACGCCCATTTCGGTCATGCCGCCGGCTTCAACGGCAGGCCGAAGCCGACGCAAGAAGCGCACCAGAGCCACACCGTCGCGCAGCATGGCGCGGCGGAAGCCGGCCACTTCGGCCTCGTTCTTCACGGCCTTCATCGCGGCGATGGGCGAGGCCGCTTCTACGATGTCAAAGCAGGCCGAGCGGGCGGCGGCCCCCAAGCGGGCATTGGCCGAGGGAGGCACGAGCAGGCGGCAGGCCGGGAGCGATGTGAGGAAGGGAAGCAGGTCGGTGTAGGCATGCAGGCTGACCGAACGGGCGGCGAGGTAGCTCTTGACCGATTCGGTGAGTTTGCCAGTGTCGATAAAGAGGTGCAGGGCATCGGGCAAGACCATGGCGTAGGCTACGAAGACGGGATTGCAATGCACGTCGGTGCCGCGCAGGTTGGTGAGCCAGGCCACCTCGTCGAGTGCCGTCACTACCATGGCATCGGCGCCGGCTTCGCTCAGGGCCGTGCGCAAGCGCCCTACTTTGAGTTCCATTTCTTCACCGGCATATTCCAGGGGTTGCACTTCGACGGGCCTTTGAGGCAAGGCCGGGCGGTCAGTCCAAAGCGCGGCAAAGGGGTCTTCGCCGACGCAGAGGCTCATGCCGCCCGCAGCCAAGTCATGGGCCAAGGCGCTCACCTCAGAACCGATGTTAACCCATCCGTCAAGCCCCACCTTTGAGGCCGGCGGCAGGGTCTGCAGGAGCCATTGGGCAATGGTGGGCGTCCCCGCCACGCGCTCCTTCATGAGTTGGAAGGGTGTGCCCTCCAACTGCTCGGCGGCGGCCAGGAAGTAGCGCGAGTCGGTCCAAAGCGCGGCTGCGTCGAGGGTGACTACGGCCGTGCCTGCCGAACCGTCGAAGCCCGAAATCCAGGCTCGCGAAGCCCAATGGGCGGGTACGTATTCGCTGGCGTGGGCATCGGTCGAGGGCACGACGAAGGCCGCCAGGCCGCGCTGCTTCATCCAGCTGCGCAGGGCCTCTACGCGCTTTTGAATAAGGGAAGAATCAGGTTGACTCATCTTCAGAATGGGTGGGGGATTAGGCTTGCAACTTCTTTTTGGCCGAGTCGTATTCGGCGATCATCTCGCTGAATACTTCGGCAACGGTCTGGATGGGTTTGCCACGCAAAAGGCCGGTGACCTGACCGATTTCGAGTTCGCCGTTCTCTAAATCGCCTTCAAAAATACCCAGGCGCGTCTTGCCACGACCGATGATGTCGAGCAGTTCTTCCTTATCGGCACCGCGGGCTTCGGCCTCTTCGATGAGTGTGCGGAAGCCGCCCTTGGCCAGACGGGTAGGCGAAAGTTTCTTGAGCAAGAGCTTGGTTTCGCCCTCCTCCAAGTTCAGACAAAATTGTTTGAAGGCATCACCGGCCGAGCTTTCGGCCGTCAGTGCAAAGCGGGTTCCCATCTGAATGCCTTCGGCGCCCAGCACCTGCGTGGCCAACCAAGCCTCGCCGGTGGCAATTCCGCCGGCTGCCAACAAGGGCAGCGTGGTGGCCTTGCGCACGGCAGGCACCAGACAGAGTGTGCTGGTCTCTTCGCGACCATTGTGACCGCCGGCCTCGAAGCCCTCGGCCACTACGGCATCAACGCCGGCTGCCTCGCACTTCTGCGCAAAGAGCGACGACGATACCACATGGGCCACCTTGATGCCGCGCTCGTGGAGCCAGCCTGTCCACTTCTTCGGACTGCCGGCCGAGGTGAAGACGGCCGAAACACCTTCGTCGGCGATGATTTGCATCAGCCGCTCTATCTCGGGATACATCAACGGAACGTTTACGCCGAAGGGGCGGGATGTGGCCGCCTTGCACTTGCGGATATGCTCCTGCAGCACTTCGGGCGTCATGCTGCCCGCGCCCAAAAGGCCCAAACCTCCGGCTTCGGAAACGGCAGAGGCCAAACGCCAGCCGCTGCACCATACCATGCCGCCTGCAATGATGGGATACTGAATCCCAAACAGGCGAGTGATTCTGTTATTTGTCATAAGGAAAAGTGTGATTGATTATTTACCTGCAAA
>CALZOH010000110.1 GCA_945827465.1 uncultured Prevotellaceae bacterium | reverse complement strand
GCCAACATTTCCATACCCTTCTGACCGGTAGCGGCCATTTCGCCAATCACCTCATTATACTCCTTAGAGCTTGAAACAGGCAATTGGGCCAAGTTATCCGTAATAACAGTTTCAACCGTACGTTGACGACTATCAGTTTGGGCATTGGCAGTTAAACCAAAACACACAAAGAGCGCCCAAATCAATACTGAATATTTCAATTTTTTCATTGTTAAGTCAAGTTTTAATGATACGGATTAGATCTTCCAAGGACCACGCATCGGTTGATTAATAAATTCATTAGCACCATCATCTCCGATGAATGTCTGAGTCTTCGGATCGAAGTTCAAGACTTGGCGACCTAAGCGCAGAGCCACGGTACCCAAGTTAACGATTGTACAACTATGGTGACCATTGATTTCATTCAGAGCAAACTTCTGACGAGTTCTGATACATTCATAGAAGTCTGTACGCTGAGGCTCCGGATCGGGGAATTCAGCCAACTTATTCATGATATCAGGAATTGTACATTCAAATCCTCTGTAAACTTTACCCTTCGGACCTTCGATGTAAGGTGTATGACCCTTGCTTTCGTAGCCCTCACCTTCAAGGATAATCTGGCAACCGTCCTCATAAGTATAAGTAATCTTCTTCCAAATACCTACTGCATCTGCATGCTGCTGCGGAGCTTCTACCTCAACTCTGATGGGGAAATCATTATCTTTACCCAACAGATACTGAATCGGATCAAGATAGTGCTGACCCATATCGGCCAAACCACCACCATCATAATCCCAATATCCGCGGAACGTCTGGTGAACACGATGAGAGTTATAAGGTTTGTAAGGAGCCGGGCCGAGCCACATGTCATAGTCCAACTCTGCAGGAACTTGCTCAGGCACTAAATTTTCCTTACCAACCCAGAAGAATTTCCAAGCAAAACCGGTGGTTCCGGAAACGGTAAACTTCAAAGGCCAGCCCAACAAGCCACTATCAACCAGTTTCTTCAAGGGCTGTACAGTTGTACCCAAACCATAGAACGTATCTGTGAAACGGAACCAAGTGTTCAAACGGAAAATACGATTGTAACGCTTCACTGCTTCTACAACGCGTTTTCCTTCACCAATAGTTCTGGTCATCGGCTTTTCACACCAAATATCTTTACCGGCTTTAGCGGCTTCAACAGCCATTAAAGCATGCCAATGAGGAGGAGTTGCAACGTGAACTACATCTACATTAGGATCCTTAACCAGATCACGAAAATCATGATAAGAAGCCACATCCTCATTGAAACGTTTTTTTGCCATATCAACGGCACGGTTCAAGTGATTCTTATCTACATCACATACCGCAACTAACTTGCAGGCCTTATCACTGGTAAAATGGTAAGAAGATGTACCGATACCTCCTACACCGATAATTCCTTTTGTTAACTGATCACTGGGAGGTATATACCCCTTACCTCCTAACACGTGACGCGGTACGATGGAGAAGATTCCAGCAGCGCCCAGTGTTTTCAAAAACGTTCTTCTATTCGTTTTCATATTTAGGCAAATTGAATGATTATTATATATTTGTTTTTATAAGTCTCTTACGTAAATATCTCTAAAGTAAGTCAAACTTCCATGAGCTTGCAATTCAATCTGCTCTACAGGGAAAATAGGCAATGAACGATTCCAATAGTTCTCCAATACCACGTTATCAACTACCGTAACGCCGTTCAACTTAACAGTCACCTTATCGCCAACCATTTTGATGTAGAAACTATTCCATTCACCCAGTTTATTATCGGCCACTTGCTTAGGCTTACTTTCATTCTTTTGGTTGTTATACAATCCACCAGAACCAACTTGTGCGCCTACGTTAACACGCGCAATGTCCCAAATTTGAACCTGGGGAGTACCACGCAAATAAATACCCGCATCGGGTTCTTTGCCATTGGGATCGAGTTTCCAGTCTACATACATTTCAAAATCAGCATACGGACGAACTGTACAAAGGTTATCAAAGCCGGTACCAACGTATGCCAGCAAACCATTTTCAACTTTCCAGTCCTTACGCATCATTTCATCAGCCTTCAACTGAGCTTGCACCAAAGCCTCAGGCGTCATCTTAGCACGCGCAATCGGATTCTGAACTAAACCCTTCCAACCTGTCAAGTCCTTTCCATTGAAAATAGAGACAAAACCCACTTCCTTGGCACAAGTTTCCTGCAAATAAGCCAAAATAGCCTTGCGCTGACCGCCACCTAATATATTCATGGCCTGGCGCAACCAACAACGGGTATTTTCACCATTATATTCCTTATGACCCAAAGCAATATCAGCGACTGCCTGCGCCGCTACTTTCTCAAGACCTTTTACATCCAGATACTTGGCAGCGGTGGTCATTCCTAAAAATGTTCCGGTTTTACCAATTTCAGCAATCAATTTCTTCTTCTCAGCATCATTTTGAGATTTCTCCAATTGATTACGCAACTGTATCAACTGTCCCTCGGGAGTTTTTGACTGGTCAATAGCCTGTGCATTGACATGTACTACACTGCCCCATACAAAAAGGGCCAAACATACTGCAGAGAATCTATTCATTGGAATAAGATTCGTCAGGAATTTACGAATGTGCATATATCTATTTCTTAATTATATTGAATCTCCTATTTGTGAGACCCATAGGACATCTTTAGCAAAGCCTATAAATCGGGCTGCTAAATTATAACAAAAATCTTATATGTCAAAACGAAACCTAAGAAAAGGCCAAAGGCTCAATAGTTTTTAGAAATACTTTAAGAAAAGTAAAACTAATCCGCCTACAAAATTTGATATTAATTATATTTTAATCAATGGCACCGCCATGCTCTTGCAGATTTTCCATAGCAAATTCGGATTTATCAGAAGCTTTTACGCTTTGATAATATTTATACACATCGGTAAGAACTTGGCGCATATAACGATCTTCAATCACATGGTCAGATACTCGCGCACGATTTTTCAATCGTTCCAACACGATTTTAGCTGCCTGCTGGTGACTTTCCTTCTTTGAATATCCTCTACCGCTTCCCATCAGATGTCCTTCAATAATTACCGAAGAACTAAAAGGCGGTTTCTTCCCATTCGCTGAAGAATATTCTTGCGTTTCAAACTCTATCTCCAGATGATACTTCTGACACCATTCCAGCAAAAGGCTTTTAAAATTTTGTTCATTTTGTTCTAACGACTTTGGATTAAGATAGCCACGCTCTATCAAACTCATAAAAAAGCGTTGACAGCACCGATAACCTCTATCAAGATAGGCAGCACCCACCAAAGCCTCAAAGGCATTGCCTCCGATATAACTATTATGTGATTCAGCCGAAACACTGGCCTTCACTAATTTGTCCAAACCTATATCCTTTGATAATTTTCCCAGGGTACTTCTTCTTACCATTTTACTACGCATCGTAGTTAAGAAGCCTTCTTGCTCCTTTCTATATTTGCGAAACAGATAGTTGCTTACCACCGCTTCGATAATGGCATCCCCCAAGAACTCCAATCTTTCATTGTTGATCTCATTACCCGCTTCATCCATCTGAAACATCGACTTGTGCAACAATGCTTGCTTATACAGTTCCAGGTTGCGAGGAGAAAATGTGAGAATTCTTTTCAAAGGAAAATAAAGTTCCTCCTTCCTTTGCGGAAAGAGGAACTTTAAAATATTCTGGAATAACTCCATGGTTCAGGACGAACAAGAATTATTCTGCGTATTTTTTAATAATTACGCAAGCATTGTGACCACCGAAACCAAAAGTATTACTCAAGGCCGCACGCACAGTGCGCTTCTGGGCTGTATTGAACGTAAAATTCAAGTTGTAATCAATTTCAGGGTCTTTATCATCCTCTGCATGATTAATGGTAGGAGGAACGATATCTTCTTTCACAGCCATCAAGCTAAAGAATGCTTCCATTGCTCCGGCTGCACCCAAAAGATGTCCGGTCATAGATTTGGTTGAACTGATATTCAGTTCATAGGCATGCTGACCGAATACTTGCTGAATAGCCTTCACCTCAGAAATATCGCCTACAGGAGTCGATGTTCCGTGAACATTGATATAATCTATGTCCTCAGGCTGCATACCTGCGTCGCGAAGGGCTTCTTGCATAACAAGTGTAGCACCGAGTCCTTCAGGATGCGAAGCGGTAATGTGATGAGCATCGGCCGACATACCACTACCGGCTACCTCTCCATAAATCTTTGCACCACGTGCCAAAGCATGCTCCAACTCTTCCAATACAAGACAAGCAGAACCTTCACCCATTACGAAGCCGTCGCGACTTGCGCTAAACGGACGGGAAGCTCCTTCTGGATCGTCATTACGAGTTGAAATGGCATGCATCGCATTAAAACCACCCACTCCTGTGGGCCAAATAGCGGCCTCAGCACCTCCGGCAAGAATCATATCGGCCTTACCGAGACGAATCAGGTCAAGAGAAGTGCCCAAAGCATGGGTACTTGATGCACATGCAGAAACAGTAGCGAAGTTAGGACCATGGAAACCATACATAATTGAGATATGACCGGCAGCGATATCTGCAATCATCTTAGGTATGAAGAAAGGACTGTATTTTGGTCCGTCAGCAGCATGAAGAGCATTTTGGCTTACTTCTTCTTCGAAGCTATGAATACCGCCGATACCGACGCCAAAAATAACTCCGATACGTTTTTTATCTGCTGCCTCGAGATCAATACCGCAATCCTTCACTGCTTCCATTGCACTGACAATGGCATACTGCGTATAAAGATCCATCTTGTTGCAAGCCTTACGATCGATATAATCACGAGCGTTAAAATTCTTCACCTCGCAAGCGAAGTGAGTCTTGAACAAGCTGGAATCGAAATGTGTAATAGGACCGGCACCACTCTTTCCCGCCTTAACATTTTCCCAAGTTTCGGGAGCTGAGTTTCCCAGCGGCGAAATGGCACCTACGCCTGTTACTACTACTCTTTTTAATTCCATTATAAAATTTAGGAAGAGCGCTTATTATTTAGCGTTAGCTTCGATGTAAGCGATTGCATCACCAACGGTAGAGATTTTCTCTGCCTGATCATCAGGAATTGAAATATGGAATTCCTTTTCAAACTCCATGATCAACTCTACTGTGTCCAAAGAATCGGCACCAAGATCGTTAGCGAAGCTTGCTTCGTTCTTTACTTCACTTTCATCAACGCCCAGCTTATCAACGATGATAGCTTTAACTTTAGATTCTACTTCTGACATAATTGTTTGTTTTATTAGATTATAAATTTCAAATTAGGCTGCAAAAGTATGACTTAATCTTTGTATGACCAAGAAAAGGTGAAAGAAAATGATAAAATTTGCACATTTCTATACTATTTTGTGCGCCTTGCTTTACATAATGGCCTCTTTTGGATGCAGAAAGTTTGATTTTGCCATTTTTTGCGGGTTTAATTAGCAGGCTGATTTCGACCTAATAAGTCGGCATTTGCCTCTCGCTGCGTCACACGCTTTCGTAAATGTATGCCTACCTCCTAAAAACAATAACAGCCCTGCAATCTTTTCACTCCGAAGAATCGGATGAAGAAAAAGCAGGACTGTCAAGACCCATATAATTTTTAGTACATGCCATTCATCAATAATAAGAATAGGTCTATTTTGCTTACCAAATATCTTCTTGTTCTACTCCAGCATAAACACTTTTAGGAACTAATTCAAAGAACTCGAAATCAAACTCTGCAGACGGATTCTCCTCATGAAAGAAGTCTTCAGACGCCCGAAGCCTATTTATGCTCAACGAGGCACGACCCGTGGGCGTGCCTCGTTGAGGGAGTTCTGTCGATGACAACAAAGATGCCACCGCTTGGGCAGATTATCTCAAACGATATTTTCCGCCTGTTATCTGCTCTATCGACAGGGCCGAATATTGTATGGAATAGTCAGCGGCCTGTGTACTCTCTTCGTACACGATGGCAATGCGTCCGTCGCGCAGTTGGTAGAGCTCTGAATAGGCTGAGGGCAAGGTGCTCACCTGATAGCTGCCGTTCCAATCGCGGGCAATGGCCTCGGGCGTGGCATAGTCTTGTTCGCTTTCCAATTCTTTATAATAAATGCCGACCGATTGACGTCCCGGTCCGAACGGCACGGACTGTAACAAGAGGTAAAGTTTTCGTCCGTCAGACACACGGCGCACTGCCACGAGCTGCGCACCACCGTTACAGCTGTTATTGACAGCTACCACTCCTTTTGTATCGGCCGATGAATAGGCAGGAGTCTGCCAGCGACCCTGTCCCTTCTTAGCGTCGGTGTAAGTAAAGATATTAAAGATGCGGCCACCCATTGCGCGGCTGCTCAAGAGCACATTTCCGTCGGGCAGTTCCACACATTTGGGCTCATCGCCCTTTGGTGCAGGAAATTCATCGACACTTCCCAAGGCATGCCACGTTTGGCCCAAGTCGTCGGAATAGATCACGCGATTGCCATTGGGACGCGCACAGAGCGCTGCATAGATGCGATAGTTCTTTCCGGCCTTGAGCAGGGAACTCTGAAAGATTTTTCCGCTCCCAACAAAGAGTGACTCGACCGGCCCCTTGCTGCATGCGTCGAACAAACTGTAAACCGACTCTGAAATATCCTCCGGTTTCGACCAGGTTTCGCCTCCGTCGCGACTCACGAAGCGAGCCACCCGGTTAGGATTTTGGCGCGTCGTGGTCTGTGCCCAGTAAACCGTGTTGCCACAAACACTGAGCAGGAGCACCTCACCGGTTTCTCGGTCCGACACAATGGCTCCGTCGCCAAATCCACAGTCAACGGCGTCCTTCACTCCGGTTCCCTCGGCTATCGCACGCTGTCGTGACCAGATCAGGCCGTCTTCCGAATGACGCACATATAAATCCACGCGGCCAAAGCCGATATCGCCGCCGCAGGGACGATAATCGCTCACCACCAACAAGCGTCCCGCAGGGGTCTGGGTGATGGCTGGAATACGATAAGGCAACTTCCCGGGCAAGGTGGTATAAAGTTCCACGGTGAGGGGCCGACGGTTATCGGCCGTCAACTTCTTTTCAGAGGTGCAAGCCGACAACAGGGCGGCTACCGTCAGGACGGCTATCGACAGGAGCCGACCGGTCTGCATGAGCGAGGACTTGCTCAGGGCGAATAAGGACTTCTTATTTGTAATCATAGGCATGACGCGGATAATCGATGGTATAATGCAGTCCGCGACTTTCCTTCCGTTCGATGGCCTGCCGCGTTACCAAATAGCCTACATTAATCGCATTTCTCAATTCGCAGATGTCGCGCGTGGCTTTGACACGCTTAAACAGTTCTTCGGTCTCTTCGTACAAGATATCCAAGCGGGTCCACGCACGGCGAAGGCGCAGATTGCTGCGCACGATGCCTACATAATTCGACATGGTTTGTCCCACTTCGCGCATGTCTTGCTTGATGAGCACTTTTTCTTCGTTGGTCATGGTGCCTTCATCGTTCCATTCGGGCACAGCGGTATTAAAATCATATTGGTCGACCACTTCCAAGGTATGCTTGGCGGCTGCGTCGGCATAGACAACGGCCTCTATGAGCGAATTGCTGGCTAAGCGGTTGCCGCCGTGCAATCCTGTACACGAACATTCGCCCACGGCATAGAGCCGATGGATGGAGCTTTCGGCATGGAGGTCTACCAAGATGCCGCCACACAGATAGTGGGCGCAAGGACACACCGGAATGTATTCCTTGGTGATGTCAATGCCGATGCTCAGACACTTCTGATAGATATTGGGGAAGTGATGACGGGTTTCTTCGGCGTTCTTATGGGTGACATCCAGACAAACGTGGTCCAAACCGTGTATTTTCATTTCCTTATCGATGGCTCGTGCCACGATATCGCGGGGTGCCAGGCTCAGGCGCTTGTCGTACTTCTGCATAAATTCTTCGCCGTTGGGCAGTCGCAAGATGCCTCCATAGCCGCGCATGGCCTCGGTGATGAGGTAGGCAGGATGGGTTTCGCCATGATGATAGAGTGCCGTGGGATGGAATTGCACAAATTCCATGTCCTTAACGGTTGCCTTGGCGCGATAAGCCATGGCTATGCCGTCACCGGTGGCTATGTCGGGGTTGGTGGTCGACGAATAGATGGCACCGATGCCTCCCGTAGCCAGCAGAGTAACCTTTGAGAGGAAAGTATCCACTTTCCCCGTGTCGGGATCGAGAATATATGCGCCAAAACACTCGATGTCGGGCGTTCGCCGCGTTACCTCCACGCCAAGATGATGCTGAGTGATGATTTCAACGGCAAAATGATTTTCCAGCACGGTGATATTCGGGTTGTTTCTCACGGCTGCTATCAGTCCACGCTGTATTTCAAAGCCCGAGTCATCGGCATGATGAAGGATGCGAAACTCGCTATGACCTCCCTCACGGTGCAAGTCAAACGTACCATCTTCTTTCCGGTCGAAGTTGACGCCCCAATTCACCAGACGTTCAATACCGGCAGGAGCATTTTCTACCACTTGCTTCACGGCAGCGGGGTCGCTGATGTAGTCGCCGGCCACCATGGTGTCGTGAATATGCTTTTCAAAGTTATCGGTTTCGAGATTTGTCACCGAAGCCACTCCTCCCTGCGCCTTGGCCGTATTGGCCTCATCGATGGAGGTTTTACATACGAGGGCCACTTTACCTTTTCCGGCACCGGCCACTTGAAGTGCATACGACATGCCGGCCACTCCTGAACCGATTACTAAAAAATCGAACTTCCGTATCATACTCTTTTATTTATGCCCTGCAAAAGTACAAAAAGGCTTGGGTTCGATTCACGTTCGCACTAACTTTTTGTAAATTTGCAAACATTCAAGGCGACACCGGCCCATCCACCTGCCGACGCCCTCACCATCATCTGTTACAGAAACCATGAAGCATCCTGCCAAGGGCCTTGCCCGTTACTTCCTGCCAATATTGATTGCAGGCAGTCTTTCCCCTCTTTTCCTCACTGCGACAAGGCAGTTGCCCTCCCCTGCCGCAGCTGCTCCCACAGCCTTATTCGCAACTGACGACTCGCTTTCGACCGATTCCCTCACCCTTGACTCGCTCTCGGCCGACAGCCTGCAACGCCCCTGGCCCCTGTGGTTAAGCGACGGACTCGACTCACTGCTGCAGGATGACATCTTTGAACGGACTCAATTAGGCCTCTACGTCTACGACCTCACGGCCGACTCGGCCCTCTACCGACACGGTCATCGGCAATTGCTGCGACCAGCATCGGTTGAGAAATTGGTGACCAGCATTTCTGCCCTCCATTTCCTGGGTGGCGGCTTCCAGTTCCTCACCCGCCTTTACACCAACGGTTGCCAGACCGACACGGTGTTTACGGGCGATCTTTACTTAAAAGGCGGTTTCGACCCCCGATTCAGCTACGACGACATGTCGGCCCTGGTCGAAGCCCTACACACTACGGGCATTCGCCGAATTGAAGGGCGCATCTTCACCGACCTCTCCATCAAAGATACACTCAAATGGGGCGAAGGATGGTGCTGGGACGATGACGAAATCATGCTGAAACCCCTGCTCTACAGTGGTGAGGACTGCTTTATGGAGAAATTTTTCGAGCAACTCGACGAAGCTGGCATTGCCCATCCCACCGAATATGCCGAAAAAATGATACCGGCCGACAGCACTGTCATGCTCGTTGAGCGCAACCACACCATCGACCAAATCCTGATGCGTCTGCTCAAAGAGAGTGACAACAACTATGCCGAGTCGCTCTTCTACCAAATGGGCATCCTCGACGGTGCCACTTACCCCTCGGCACGCGCAGCAGCCAAGAAAATCGGTACCCTCATCAGCGACCTGGGACTGAACCCCAACGATTATTACATTGCCGACGGGTCGGGCCTCTCGCTGTATAACTATGTCACCCCCGAACTCATTGTCAGCCTGCTGCGCTACGCCTGGCAACGCGACAATATTTTTGAGCACCTTTACCCGGCACTGCCCATTGCCGGCGAAGACGGAACCCTTGAAAAACGCATGAGAAACTCGTCGGCCCACTACAACGTACATGCCAAAACCGGTACGGTGAGAAGCGTCAGCACCCTGGCAGGCTATGCCACGGCCAGCAACGACCATCTGCTTGCCTTCTGCATCATGAACCAAGGCATCAGAACCACCTCCATCGGTCATCGCTTCCAAGACAAAGTGTGCAAATTGCTCACCCGCTGACTTGCTCGCTACC
Organism: uncultured Prevotellaceae bacterium; assembly: GCA_945827465.1. Taxonomy (GTDB): domain Bacteria; phylum Bacteroidota; class Bacteroidia; order Bacteroidales; family Bacteroidaceae; genus UBA6382. The sequence goes on along the minus strand of CALZOH010000110.1, from coordinate 414 downwards.
CCTCATCGCGAAGGAAGCAGTCATCATCCTACAAACATCCTATTTGTCATCCGCCTTTCCGTTTTTCGATTACAACGGAGTCCTATCGCTCCCACGAGATAGAGTTTGTCGACCCAATTATTGTCTGCTGTCACATTCGCAATTGTCTTTGCAAGGCTGCATGTTGGTGTTTCGGGCATGAAATTTAGTCCTATACAAGGTGCATAAAGTCTCATCGCACTTGTTCCTAACCCTTTGTTTCGACTGCAATACTTGCATCGCAAGTGAGGTGAAAGGATCTCCATCACGCGCAAAGTCCTATCATAATTGCAGAAGCCCAGTTTCGGAGTGACAATTTCGCTATCGCGGTTGCGATGACGGTTTGCGCAAGTGACAATTTCGTTATCGCGGTTGCGATGACGGTTTGCGCAAGCG
>CALZOH010000109.1 GCA_945827465.1 uncultured Prevotellaceae bacterium | reverse complement strand
AAAGCAAAGTAGAAAATAAACAAATAATCTGTGAAGTAATTTTAGTCATAGTCACCTTGAACTAACTTCAATGCCTTTTTGTATACGTGCAAAACCCCTTGAACTAACTTCAATACCCTTTTGTACACGACGCAAAACCCCTTGAACTAACTTCAAGGCCCTTTTGTACACGTGCAAAACCCCCATGAACTAACTTCAAGCCCTTTTTGCACACGTGCAAAACCTCCATGCAAACGTTCAAGGACCTTTTGTACACGGCGCAAAACCGTCATGCAAACGTTCAATACCCTTTTGCACACGGCGCAAAACCGTCATGCAAACGTTCAAAGCCCTTTTGTACACGGTGCAAAACCGTCCTGCAAACGTTCAATTACCGATTGTTCCTTGTGTAAAACCTCCATGCAAATGTTCCATGCCTAATTGTTCACGATGCAAAACAGTAAAGCCTGAACGGGAATCAATAATTAATAGCCACTATCATCATGCTAATGGCCTATTGAGATGATTCTATATTTATGTGTATACCCGCTGATGTTCTACTGACCCCGGAAAAGCGCAATAATCTTTTTCACCACCGGTTTTTCGCGATATTCACGGTCAAATAGCAATGGATAGTTGGTGCGACCGGGTATGGGCCAACCGTTGAGCCAGGAATGATGGTCGGCGATGCCCCATAGATTAACGCGCGAAATCTGATGGCGATGACGATAATAAACTTCAAACAGCGACAACCAACGTTCTTCTAACTGTTTTTCTACGTCTGCCGGCAAACCTTCGGTATAAGGATTCCACTTCTGACGATATTCATAACTCTGATCGATGGCCGCACCCCCGAACTGATCGGGATTGGGTAGCACATTGACGTCTAATTCTGTGATCATAACTTTTACGCCGCACGCAGCGAACGAATCGATGCTGGCTTCATAGTCATTTAACCGGGGATATACCAGTCCGACGTGCGACTGCATGCCCACTCCGTCGATACGGACGCCTCGCTCTTTAAGCCGACGCACCATGCGACACACAGCCTGACGTTTGGCGGGTATGTCCATCGAATAGTCGTTGTAATAAAGTTCTACGTCGGGGTCGGCTTCGTGGGCTGCACGGAAGGCAATCTCTATGAAGTCTTCGCCCAAGATATTATAAAAGGGTGAACGACGGTAACTGCCGTCCCACTCAATGGCTTCATTCACCACATCCCAACCTTTCACCTTACCCTTGAAGTGTGTGACCACGGCAGTGACGTGTCGGCGGATGCGCTCAGTCAGCAATTCGCGCGAAGCAGGCCCTTCGCCGTCGCGAAAGAACCAATCCGGAATCTGCGAATGCCATATCAGGCAGTGACCGGTGAGTGCCAACCCGTGTTGGCGGGTATAAGCCACCAGTTCGTCAGCAGCCCGAAAGTCGAACTCGCCCTCACGCGGTTCGAGCGGACCGGGTTTCATGATGTTTTCGGCCACTACCACGTTGAAGTGACGGTCGACTATGCGCGTAGCTCGCTCATCTCGACCGGCCGACTGATGATGATTCAGGCAGCTACCTATCAAAAAATAACGTCCCAACACATCTTTCAACCCGCTGCGGGCCTCAGCCGACGATGACGACAGGATGCCACACAGCAAGATCAGGATAAGTCTACTCCATCGATACATATATAAAGGATAAAGGAATTAGCAAGCATTTCTTTTCAGGCCAAAGAACGGCCGTTCAGACCCGTTCAATCAGACGGATGAAAGCATCCAACCAGCTCACGGGCAATAACCGACGCACCAGCACCGAAGGTCGCGCCAGAAAACCGGTGAGGTAACGGTCGCGCGGATGCTTGGTCAGGGCGGCACGCACCATGGTACGGGCCAATCTGTCGGGCGTGGTACCCAACCGGGAGGCATAGAGGCGGCGCATCACCCCGGCCACGCGTTGGGCCGAGGCATGATAGACCCCCTTGCGGGCACTCTGCTCCAGGTGGTCGAGGGCCGTATCGGCCCAGGGCGTGCGAATGAGGCCCGGCTCTACCAATACCACGTCGATGCCAAAGGGTTTCAACTCCAGGCGAAGAGAGTCGGACCAACCTTCCAGTCCGAATTTCGAGGCGTGATACCATGCGCCATAGGCCGTGTAGACCTTTCCCGCCATTGACGAGACATTGACAATGCGCCCCCGGCCCTGTCGGCGCATGTAGGGAAGCACTAATTGGGTCATCAATGCCGGTCCGATGAGGTTCACTTCAAGTTGGCGGCGCGCGTCATCGAGCGACACATCCTCAACAGCACCATACAGTCCGTAGCCGGCATTGTTGATGAGCACATCGATGCGTCCTTCGCGCTCCACAACGGCCTCAACACACGCACAGGCCGATTCCGACCGGGTGACGTCGAGCGGCAACACGCCGATGCCGGCCTCCTGCAGGTCGGCCATGCGCTCCACCCGGCGAGCGGCACCATATACCCGGCAACCGCGCTCGTGGAGTTGCCGGGCAGTAGCCCTGCCGATGCCACTGCTGGCACCGGTTATCAAGACAACGGGGATGGAAGGTTGTACAGTTTTCATCTTTTCAAAATGAAGGAATCCATCGGATAGCAAACGCCATGGCGACATTCTTCTGCAAAAGTAAAGGCTTTTCCTTTTACCACCAATCATTACCACCCGAAAAATGCCTGAAAAGCAACAACGGAGCAGTCGATTAGCTCGAACTGCCCCGTACACCTATCATCATTATTCAAATGGTCACTTGTCAGGAATGTTTCGTCACATTGAACGACGAAATATGATGACGGCCGAACACGTAATAATAACCGGCCGAGCAGACTCCCGTCAAGGCAATGCAGAGGAACATCACGTCGTAGCCCCACAGTTTCACCAACACACCAGCCAAAAAGCCGCCGAGAGCGATTCCGAGGTCGAAAGAAACAAAGAAAGTGGAATTGGCAGCCCCACGGCGCTCGGGTGGAACGGCATGAACAGCTATGGTTTGCAACGAGGGTTGCACGGCACCGAAACTCACACCCAACAACAAGGCCGAAAGCAGGTAGCCCACGGCATGATGAACAAAGACGAGCAGCAAAATGCCGACCACCAAAGCCACATTGCCCCAAATCACCAGGCGAAACTCACCGTGACGATCGATGTAACGACCCAACATCACACGCGTGACCACGGTCGAAATGGCTATAAAAACGAAGTAGACACCCCTGCTGAGCATGCCGTTGAGGCTGGCATAGATAGCCACATAAACTTCCACCACGCCATAAGCCATCATGAAGAAGAACTGAGTGAGCGATGCCGGCAGCGAAAGGGGTTCAAAGAGGTGTTTCCACTTAAAGGGAGCCTCAGAAAGCGTATAGTTGCGGTTGTGGATGCTCACGCCCAACATCAAAGCCACTACGGCAGCCAACGAGGCCATGCCGAACAGCGGACAAAAGCCCAACTCGTTCATCACCGTCAGTCCGAGCGCAGGAGCAACAGCCGTTGAAATGGCCATCGACAGTCCGTACATACCCAAGCCTTCGCCCATGCGCGAGGGCGGAACGATGTCGGCCACCCAAGTAGAGGTGGCATTACTGCCGGCAGCATGGAATGCACCCTGAGCGGTACGTAGCACCACTGCCCAAGCTATACCTGCCGAAACAAAGTAGCCCATGGGCAGCAGCGTCATGCCCACCAATCCCCAGACCAGAAGCGAGCGCCGGCCGATGGAATCGACCAACCAGCCCACAAAAGGACGTGACAAGATGGAGGCCAGGCTGAACAAGGCCGTAGCGAGCCCTATCATTACTGCGTCACCTCCCAAATAAGTCACGAAAAACGGGAAGGTGGGCAGTAACGAATGGAAATTAACGAACACGAAAAAATTAACCAGACAGATCTTCAGAAAAGAGCCGGTCCACAACGTTTGATTGTTTTGATTCAATACCATATTATATCTATATAATGTCGTTATAGGCACAAAAAAAATAGTGGCAGCCACGAAATCTTCAACCAGACTTACGTGACTGCCACTACATGTTGAACAACGCACAGAACCCTCATTCGGGCTTTTGCGAGTGCAAAATTACAAAAAGATTCCATTGAATGTAACCACGACATTTCCCCCTTTTACGAAATTTTAACGCGGATATGACTGCAAAAGGACATTCACCGTAAGGGATGCGAAAATAATTGACGGATATAGGCACAATCATCACACACGAATTGTTTACTGATTCACCACATCCACAATGCAATAATAGAAAAAATGTAGGGGCGTATCGCATACGCCCTCATGCGAACGAAAATGAAACCAACACACAAACCAACATCGACAGGAATTCAATCGAACAGGTGTAGGGGCGTATCACATACGCCCTCATGTGGGCGAAAATGAAACCAACACACAAACCAACATCAACAGGAATTCAATCGAACAGGTGTAGGGGCGTATCGCATACGCCCTCATGTGGGCGAAAATGAAATAATAACGCCCAACATATCATCATCGTTTAATGTGCTATTTCCCAGCCATGAAGGGCGTATGCGATACGCCCCTACATATTTACTGTTAAATCGATGATATGACGATGGTTGAATGATGTGCACCTTACCCACCGTGGTAGTCGTATGCAATTCTCCCCATACAATATCATGATAAATTATTGACAAATGGATATGCTGAACATACTGGCAATTCGTGACCGGTTGGTGAATGGTTTTGTCGGTTGACAATGCCATTTCGGAGCTAAACTTGAGTGTTTTTGTCAACTGGAAAAAGGACTTCCAAACCACTCGAATTGGTCGCTTTCATGGAGCGAAACGCCTCAGAAATTGAAGGCATATTTTTTGACGAATGTATTTTGGGGTAGTCAAAGGCTGCAAATTAAAAAGTATCTTCGTAATTTTGCCTTTGCGGCGTGATGCCATGGCTTGAATGCCTCTTCTATAATATGCAATAACCGTAAGACAACCATGATTTGCTTCCCCAATGCCAAAATCAACTTGGGACTGTATGTGACTGAAAAGCGTCCCGACGGCTACCACAACCTCGAAACGGTGTTCCTGCCCATCCCCTTGCAGGACGTGCTTGAAATAAAACCCCTCCATTTCTACGACACGGAATATGAGTTGCAGCAGGCCGGCATCCCCATCGAGGGGAAGGCCGAAGACAACTTGGTGGTGAAGGTGTTTCTGTCGATGAAGCACGAGTTCCAGTTGCCGCCCCAAACCATTTATCTTTACAAACGCATCCCTACGGGAGCCGGACTGGGAGGCGGTAGCAGCGACGCGGCCTTTATGATGAGGCTGCTCAACGAGCAGTTTAACTTAGGATTGAGCAACGACGAGATGGCGCAGCGCCTGAGCCGCTTTGGTGCCGACTGTCCGTTCTTTGTCTACAACCGTCCTTCGTTGGCAACGGGCATTGGCGACGTGCTCACCCCACTCGACTTCCATCTCAACGGTTATACCCTGCTGCTGGTGAAGCCCGATATTTCAGTTCCCACACGCGATGCCTACGCCGAAGTAAGGCCTGCCGCCCCCGTTTTTCCGCTTGAGAAAGCCCTGCGCCAGCCCATCGACGAGTGGAAACGAACGGTGAGCAACGACTTTGAACGCAGTGTGTTCTTGCGTCATCCGCGCATTGCCGCCATCAAACAAACCCTTTACGACATGCACGCCCTTTACGCCTCGATGAGTGGAAGCGGTAGCAGTGTATTTGGCATCTTCCGCACCCCGCCCATGGAAGCTGCCGAGGTGTTTAAAGATTGCTTCGTATTTCAGAAGAAGTTACAAGCCCTGCAACCCACGTTCTCATGATCTTTTGGTTTTCAGGTACGGGCAACAGCGAATGGGTGGCCAGGATGATAGCCAAGATGCTACCCGATGATCGCTTGGTCAACATGGCCGAAGCCGTCTATCAGGGCGATTTTTCCTATCACTTGGCCGAAGGTGAGACTCTTGGCTTCTGTTTTCCCACTCACGCCTGGAATTTACCGCTCGTGGTCGACGATTTTTTCAGTCATCTGCAACTCACGGGTGGCGAACAAGCCTATACCTATTATATATGTACCTGCGGCGACGACTGCGGACGACAGCACCACCGACTGAAACTGACCCTGCAACGGCACGGTTTGCACCTTGATATGGGAATGGAGATACCCATGCCCAACACTTACGTCTGCTTGCCGGGCTTCGACACCGACAGCGACGACCTTATGAGGGAGAAGTGCCGGAAAGCCACGGAACGGGTAGCGCTTTCTGTGCAGCTCATCCGCGAACGACGGACCGACGAATATCATTTGATACGGAGCTCATGGGCTCGCACGAAGACCTATCTGTTGGGTAAGGCCTTTCGGAGGTGGCTGATGAACCCGCAAGACTTCCATACCACCGACGCCTGCAACGGTTGCGGCCTTTGCATGAAAAGCTGTCCGCTGCACAACATCACCCTGCTGCCCGGGAAGCAGCGTCCGCAGTGGAAGAACCACTGCACCCTGTGCCTAGGCTGCTATCATCGCTGCCCACAACAGGCTATCCGCTTCGGAAAATACACCGAGAAGAAGGGACAATATCATCGGAAGGACTTCCTTGCCGACCCCTGACCGGCGTAACGACCACCGAAGGAGACCCAATGAAACATTTTTTCTATTAAAACAACAAGCATGTTATAAACCCATTTAATAATGAAAAGACATCTGACGCTATTATTGATGATGCTTAGCCTTCATGGATGGGCTGAAAACATACCCGAACGACTGTTTGTTTCAAAAAACCAACGTTATCTGGCAGACAAAAACGACCAACCCTTCTTTTATTTGGCCGACACGGCCTGGGAGCTCTTTCATCGGCTCACCCGTGAAGAGGCTGATGAATATCTTCAAGACCGCGCCAAGAAAGGTTTCACCGTGATTCAGGCTGTAGCACTGGCCGAGCACGACGGTCTGAATACACCCAATGCCTACGGTCACCTGCCGTTTCAAGACGCTGACCCTACCCGACCGGCATTGCGCCCGGGCGACAACAATGATTACTGGGATCATGTGGACTACATCGTGAAACGGGCCAATAAATTGGGACTGTATGTTGCCCTGTTGCCCACTTGGGGACGATATTGGCACGACGGAGACCAACCTCTCTTCAATCCTACCAATGCCCGCATCTACGGACAATGGATAGCCCAACGATACAGCAAGGACAAAATCATTTGGATATTGGGAGGCGACCGCAATCCGGAGAACAATCTTCACCGAAATACCATCCGCGCCATGGCCGAGGGCATTCGTCAAGGCGACCACCACCAACATCTCATCACCTATCATCCCGGCGGTGCATGGGGCAGCGCCAATTTCTTCCATCAAGAAGAGTGGCTCGACTTTAATCTGCGACAAAACGGACACAATACGTGGTATGAAATCTATCATAAGACATGGGACGACTACTGTCGACAACCAGCCAAACCGGTCATAGACGGAGAGCCCATTTATGAAGGACATCCAGTGGCATTCGACGCAGGGCGACGAGGCCATTCATTGGCTGCCGATTGCAGGCGTGCTTTCTATTGGGACCTCTTTAACGGAGCTTGCGGCCACACTTACGGACATCATTCCGTCTGGCAAATGTGGAATCCGGAAAAGAAAGTTGCCCCCATCAACAACCCGGTCATGTCGTGGCGCGAAGCAATACAGCAACCCGGAGCCATCCAAATGAAATATGGACGTCAATTGCTGATGAGCCGGACCTTTGAACGTCGCATGCCGGCCACCGAAAAAGTATTGATACCGATCTACAACATTCCATCAGCATGGCCGGGACAAGGCATCTACCGTTTTGTTGCCCAATGCGACAGTGAAGGGACCTGGTTGATGGTCTATGCCCCGGTCGGTCGGAAATTCAGGGTCAACACCTCAGTCATCAAGAGCGAGAAATTACGCGTCTGGTGGTTTAATCCTCGTACCGGAACGTCTACACACATCGGCAAATTCGCCAATCAGGGACAGCAAGACTTTATTTCGCCCCATCCCGGAGAAGAAACAGACTGGATATTGGTCATCGACGATGCTAAAAAAGGATACCCCCGACCATAGATACCTAATCCACGCACAAAAAGGATAAGTTAAATAATCATTACGACTGATTGTTTACGGCTAAAAAATCGTTATATATACAAATCTTGTTTATCTTTGCAATCTCTTAGCAAGGTAAAACAGATTATTATTCATCAAATTCATTCAAATATGAGAAGAACTTTACTATTCACATTATTCGCTTTATGGTGGTCAGCCATGGCGGCAGTGGCTCAGACCATTACCCCCGAAGGCAGCACCGCAGCATTGGGTGAGCCTTTCACCATTGAATATACGGACGCCCCCGAAGGTGCCGTATTGGTAGCATGGCCTTACCTGAAAAGTATCAACGACCAAGTGGTCGAAGTGGCCCTTACGGCCGGATCGGGCAGTGCCGACATCGTGATACCTACCGAAGCCGACCTGCACGGATATTACGTACAAATGGCCAAGAAAGAAGGCGACGGTTACACCGCCCTCTCCAACCGCGTAGGAATTGCTGGCAGCAACAGCAAGGCCGAAATGAAGATTACCGGCAAGTCGGTTTTCCCCGTGGGAGAAATGGTGGAATTCTTTTACGAGAACCTGCCCGCCTGCCCGAAAGACTGGTTTGGCATCTATCCGGTCCCCAATTATCCCACCAACGGAGCTTCGGATTCGTATGTATACCCCACGGCCTACGAGCACAGCGGCAGCATTTACTTCCCGAAGGCGCTCAGCGAGGGATATTACCGCGTTTATTATTGCTTTGAAGACAATTATATGTGGGTATATGACCCCTGGATCGTCGCTGTGGGTACTCCTGCCAGCGTTAGCGCCGAAGTATCGTTTCTGTCGCCCGGAAAAGACGTGGTGTTGAACTACTCGAACCTGAATCCCTTTAATGATTTTGACCGCATCGCCGTCTATAAGAAGGGCGTATGGGTGGAAGATGAAGAACCACTTTGGGTATCTGACGTACTGGAGGAGAAGAGCGGACAGGTAACCATCCCCGGAGGCACGCTGGGCGAAGGCATGTATTGCGCCTACGTGTTGTTTGAAGGACTCAAGCAAGCCTCTTCTCAGGCCTCAGATTTCACCCTCTCGGCTGCGGCAGACGTTCCTCCTGCCCTCAGCATCGATACGCGACGCATCAAATTCGGCGACGAAGCCTTTATCAAATACACCAACGCCCCCGACGGTGCCCGCATTTGCATTTATGCCAAGACCGACAACTTCACCTTACCCACCCGTGTAATCATGAATTTGGAAGGCAGCGAGGGCGAAGCTGCTTTCAGCCTTCCTGAAGGACTGAACAACGGCACATTCTATGCCGAGATGTACACCACCAACGGCATCGACTCGGCCATCATATCCAACCGTATCGAGTTCTTGGCCGATAACATCGGCGGCGGATTCACTTTGGAGAGTCCTAGAGCCGTCTACCAACTGCTGGAGCCCGTACAACTCAACTATACCAACGCACCTAACTGCGACAACGATTGGTTTGGTATCTACCCCGTAGGCTATCTGCCCAACACGCCGAAGGAGGATCCCAACTGGCAAACCAGCTCGGCATGGGCTTACGTAAACGGTCAAGACGGTACATCTTCGTTCAAGGCACCCAGCCAAAACGGTTATTACGCCGTATGGTACCTTCTGGAGAACAAATATGAGACCATTGCCGACCCCATTTATATTGCCGTAGGCCGTCCGGCCAAGAATGCTCCCACCAAACAGCAGTACGCACTGACCGAAGACATCGTGGTGAAATATAGCAACCTGTCGGGCGTAGTGACCGACTGGATTGGTGTATTTGAAGAAAAGGCTGACTTCACGGTCGACAAGCCCCTCTTCACCTTCCAACCCGAAGGAGCGAAGGAAGGCGAGTTCTGCATAGAAGCCGGAAAACTACCCGCCGGACAATACAAAGTGGTTTGTTTCTATGCAGGTACTCAGGAAAACATCTCCACACCTGCCTATTTCAAGGTAGCCGGCACACTCGACCTGCTCTTAGTGGAAGCTCAGCGAGCACTCGACTCTACCTATTATTATACGATTGACGAAAACGCTCCGCTCATCACCATGGCCGACGACGGCGACGACGAAAACAACCAATTCTTCTGCAACGCCAAAGAAACGAGCGACGCCACCGCCTATGCCAACCTGATAGACCAGAATGCCGATACCTATTTCTATAGTAAATGGAACGGCGTCGGTCCCGAAGAAGCCCATTATCTGCAAGTAGATTTGAGGGAACAGCCCGTATCGGCCTTCAAGTTCAAGTTTACCGTGGCCAACTACTCCGGCGGATGGGGTCAAAGAGAACGTTGGAAGAACATCGTAGTCTATGCCTCTAACGACCGGGAGACGTGGACCGAAATCACCCAGATCAACAACCTCCCCACCGACGAGGATATCACGGAATACTTCTCACCGGGTATCGACCTGAAAGAGAAATATCGCTACGTGCGCTTTGAAGTAAAGAACACCGTGGCCGACTACATCAATAACGGACAAGTGCGCTTCGTCATCGGCGACTTCCAAATGTATGAAGCCACACGCGACGAGGCCAATAGTCAGTGTGAGTATGACCCCGACCTGAAAGAGGCATGCAACCTGCTG
>CALZOH010000108.1 GCA_945827465.1 uncultured Prevotellaceae bacterium | reverse complement strand
ATGAAATTGTCACTTGCGCAAACCGTCATCGCAACCGCGATAATGAAATTGTCACATGCGCAAACCCTCATCGCAACCGCGATAATGAAATTGTCACTTGCGCAAACCCTCATCGCAACCGCGATCATGAAATTGTCACTCCGACACCGGTGCCTCGGCCATCGCGATGGGACTTTGCACATCAAAGCAAGCCTTTCATCTCACTTGCGATGAAAGCATTGCAGGCGAAACAAAATAATCAATCAGAAGGAAGAGTGACATTATCTCCACAAGCAAGATAATGAATACGACCGGGTAAGAGTTTTTGCAACCGGGTGAAGGCTTCCAAACCAGTGCAGTGCATGGTGTAATAGGTGCAATGAGGTATCATCGCAAGTTGATGGGCCAGTTCTTGCAGGAACAAAGGATGTTCTGAAGACTTCATCAGGTGCATACCGGCAAAAACATGGGTTGGATAACGCCCGATAACTTCCCTGCAACGCTCCAAGATATTAACGATCCCATGATGAGCACACCCGGCAAAGAGCGAAATGATACTTCCCTCTTCAATAATGAGGTTTTGTTCATGACAAAAGTCATCATGCTGCGTCATGGTCGGTCCAAAAAGCCGACGATTGCCCTTTGGAAAGCAGACACGGCCCTTTACATCCGAAAAGAGGGTGATCCCCGCTGCTATTCGGACAGTACCCTGCACCATCTTTACTTGAGGATGATGTTCGAGTTCGGATGATAGACCAATGTATTTCATCCCTTCGTCAACATGTTGACTATAATGTGGCTCAAAAGCTCGTTCTGCGACCCAAACACGAGCCTTGTGATTGTGCTGCAAAAAGGCAGACAAGCCTCCGCCATGGTCATAGTGACCATGAGAAATCACCGCATGATCGGTTTGGGAAATGTCAATACCCGAACAAAGGGCATTTTCAAGGAATAGAGTACCTTGGCCCATATCAAAAAGGAGCCTCAAACCTTGTTGCGTGACGATATGCAAACTGAGTCCATGTTCAGATAGGAACGGTGGATGACTGATGTTGTCAACCAAAGAAGTAATCTTCATACGAAAAAAAGAACGTATCAGCCGATAACAAAAGTTTAAACCGTTGTTGATGGCTTCTCCAACCAATCATCAATGAGCATTCGGGCCATGCTGAGTTTCTCGGGTATGGCCGGCAGACTTTGACGGTTGAACCATCCTCCCTTGTTGAGTTCGGTGCTTTGTAAATGAAGTTCCCCGCTAAGATAGTCGGCCGTGAAACCCACCATCAAGCCACGTGGATAAGGCCAAGGCTGACTGCCGAAATATCTGAGATTGCGAATTTCGAGACCCGTTTCTTCGCGTACTTCCCGATAAACCGCTTCTTCGAGACTTTCGCCTGTCTCGACAAAGCCTGCTACCAAACCATAATAATCTGATTTGAATGACTTGGATTGCACGAGGAGCACTTCATCACCTCGACGAATGAGCACGATGATAGCCGGTGAGAGGCGTGGCCAGACCTCTTTGTTGCATGACGGACATCGCTTGCTGATGGGGGTATCTTGCTGCAAAGGCGCACCACAATAGCCGCAGTAGTGATTGGCCTGATGCCAGTTGAGCAATTCGGCCGCCTTACCTGCCAATAGATAATCTTTCTGTTCAAGATGGAAGTAACTCTTTCTCAAACCAATCCATTGATACCCTGTCGGCAGAACTTCCGGACATTCGACTTCAGCAATTACGGCATCATGACCTCCCATATCGGGAATCAAAAGTGCATCATGAACAGGTTGGAGCGGCGATTCCACGCCGAGCGGCAACCGACAACGACCCAAGGTAGATTCCGTTTGCAACAGCAGTTGTCCCTGGGCAAAAAGGAACCAGTATTTTTCACTCATTACCTACCGAGATGTTGCGTATTTCACGATAGGTAACGGGGGTTCCTTTTTGTTGATAGATGGCATCGCGGAACTCCTTGAATTGATACGGCACTGCGTTACGCGTCAATTCAGGAACATTGTAACTCTTGAAGAGCAGCAAATTGTGTTCAGGATCTTTTTGCGGAAGGATGAAAGCCTTGTGTGAATGTCCGTTGCGATCGAAGTAGGCAATGTAAGGACGTGTGAACGAACCATCATCGCGACGACTGCTGAACACAAACCATCGATTGTTGGAACTCCACGAATGGAAGGAGTCAACATCACCGCTATTGGATGCTTTCATGGGATATACCTTGCCGGTTTGCAAATCTTTCACGTAAAGGTCAGAAGATTTATGCCAAATATGGAACTGTCCGTAGTCGCCCAGTGTGAACAAGACATAACGACCGTCGGGACTCACGCGCGGCACGGACACGCTCTTGCCCATGGCTTCGCAATCTACTTCCAAACGAGGTTCGCCAAATGTTTGGGTCTTCTCGTCAAAAGGAATACTCATCAGGTTATACTTCACTTGGGCGTAGTTAAGCACCACTTCGCGTGTATGAAGCGAGTCGGGTATTTGTGAGAAACTCGGCATGTGAGCCACACAATAGAAAACTCGGTCGCCGGTCGGTGTCCAACACGGGAAGTTCTCCAAGTCGGTGGGCGTTTTCAGCACATTGCTGATTTGTTTGGTTTCCGTATTATAATAAATAAGGTCAGAAGCACTGTCGATGACCTCCACTTTCTCATGATTGAGCAAATGGAAGGTTTGACCTGTTTTATTGGACGAAAACACCAGCCAAGGATGTTTCGGATTCCAGGAGGGATAAACCGCGTTGCTCAATACCGAATCACACTTCATGTTCATCTTCTCGATCTTGCCATCACGTGCAAAGAGCGTTCCGCCCATATTCCCTCTCACATGAAACAACATGGTGGAAGCGTCATAATTCTGATAATTGTGACAGTTGATGCAATGATTCTCCCCGGTATGATAAGTTCTGTTATTCTCATAGATGGTCTGCACATCGAATGTCGTCAGATTGCGCTGATACAACCCGAGTTGTCGATAGAGCTCATAACCCGGTTCAATCAAACGGTACGACAGATAAGCATCGATGGGTTCTGCAACGCGCAACAAATAACTTTTGAATGCCACCCAACCAGCATCGCGACGAGCATAAACCGTCACTTTAATCTTAGCGTTACGAGACGTTTGAAGCAACTGGCGCCACTCCAACGAGTCGATCTCTATTTTACCGTTTTTGGTGCCACCGGCAACCAGTTTGGAACCTTTAGCACCTTCCATTGCAACGACAAATTCATCGCCCGAATTACGCACCATAAAATTGAGAGGAGCTATGTTTTCGGGAATCACGATATTGGTGTAGTCTGGATAAATCAACAACCTTTCAGACGTAGGCGTTGACGCACTGGGCACTTCAATATGTCGCTCGCAGGAAGTAAGCAAAAGAAAGGTAAAGAGAATGCAGGAAATAATGATATATCGTTTCATACAATGACAAATAAAGAGATCAATTAATTAACACGTCCCGATTCACGGTCGTATTTCATGTAATTTTTATCGGGAATATTCTGGAAGTAATAATAGAACGGATAGTAGCCCTGATACTTGGGTGAAAGTTCATAATACACTTCTTTGCGATCTTGTCCCTTATATTGCACAGCATCACGCAAGAAGGAACGCACCCTCTCCGTCGAAAGCGGTGTTACTACATAAGGTTGCAAACTGTTTCCGTCCTTGATGCCAATCATGGCAAGAGCTTCGTCGAAACTCTGTGGCAGCGATTCCCCCTGGAGAGGTGCAGTTCGCTGATAGAAGGCAGTGAGTTCCTTGGCATAAAGACATGCAACCAAAGAGTTCTCAAGCGCACGACGGCTGCGACCTGCTGTAAGCATGATGTTGTAACCGATAAAATAAGGAGTACGATACCATTGTTCAAACGAATCATCAACAGGCATCAATTCAGCTACTAACCGAAAATTAGGTTCTTCGAGTATCGCATCCGATTTCTGCATCATCGGACCATACTTACTTAGGAACTTACCTTCAAGCGGATGATGCGACAAAATGGTATAATATTTATAGGCTAATTGACGTTCATTATTTAATAGTGCACAGAGAAACATGCGCTTCAAACGATAAACAGTAATTCCGTCAATCACGGTTCTTTCCATCGACTCATGATAAGACGTATTGATCAGACCGGCATAAAAATCGCCATCGGCAGCATAATATTCCGTACCATTATCAACCTGTCCTGCCCGATTCTTCAAACCCAGATCGGGATATTGATAATGCGTGTCGAACAGACGCGATGAAATCTGTCCGGTTTGCGAAAGAGCTATGGCACGATAGCAAGCCACAGTACGACCGGGACGCTTCACTCCCTCAGCCGTACGAAGCATGGCTTCCCAATCCTGTTCTTGCAATTGTCGCTGCATGGTAGCGGTGGCTCGCTCATTGACATGAAAAGGAACGGCGTCGATCATCAAAGCAACAAACAGAACTAACAAGGAACAACCGATCGTGAGCCTTTGACGCGAAGTATCGGCGAAGCCATCACGTAGAAGCGATGGAATATGACGGTGGGTAACGAGGCGAACTACCAAAGCAGCCACCAAAGCAACGCACCACAATACCAGCGGATAAGAAAACAACCAATACGGATCAAACTGGTAATATAAGTTCAAACCTTTGGACATTACATAAACGGCGAACAGAAACGGTAGTACGAGAGGTATTAAACGCAGATAGCCCGTGCATCGCAAAGCATAACCAAGCATCCACATCGCTGAAGTGATCACCAATGCCCATAATAAACCGCCCAAAACAGGTATATGGTATGAAAGGAGAAAGAAACGACCTACCATGACCAACCATCCGTTGCTCTGGTCGGTGACATTCTTCATCAACAACGGGTCGAAAGCAAAGAAACTATGCTGTTCGGCCATGTAGAACACATCACCATAGACCATACCGGCAAATATCCAAAGCATCAGCAGGAGCACTACGAAAGGCGGAATAAAAGGTAATGCCCGTTTAGGCTTAGCATCCACGGCTTTGACGGAGGGCGATGCTTTCTGTTTTTCTTTTTGTTTCAATATGGGTGTCTTTTTTTTCATCTTTATCAAGTCAATTAATTTCAAACCATTGAATCATTCGGATTATCTAACCACTACTTTCTGGCCGTTAACCAAATAAATACCGGGAGCAATGCCATTGATAGTGGTAACACCTTCAGGCACCGTCTGCCGACGCAACGTAATACCAGCCATGCTGACCACACTGATTTCGACATCGGGACAATTGGTGTGCACCAAGATCTTGCCTTTACCTCCCGAAGCGCCCAAATAAGTCTTTTCGATCATCTGCACACCGTCGGGCATGGTATATTTGTACTGGGCATCCAATGCTGCGAGTCGGTCGGCCAACCACGTGTCGAGGTATGTAAGCTCAGCATCAAAATCCATATAGATGCCGTCAGAGCCTTGCCAACGATTGATTTCACGCACATCGGCACCACTGTCTTTGATGAGTTCGCGATAATCACTGAAACGCTTCAACAACGATGAATGTGTAAAGTAGGTGGCTCTCAACTGCGCATAGCGATTGGCCAATTTGGTATTCCAGTTGGCAGTATTGTTTTCCATCAAACGTTTATAGAGCACATACTCTCCATGCTCATACGCCCAAAGGAAAGAAATGAAGTCTTGCTTGGCATTTTTGGTCAGATAATTGCTTCCCTCCCAACGACGGCCAAAGGTACCATCCAAATCCCAAGGCGCAACACCGATGGTTTTATATTTGGTCTGGTCGTAATTATACAGATACATGTTCTTTCCATGGTTGTCGGTTGCCAACAATAGTTCGATAAACAGGTAATAATCTAAGAATACCGGTAAATCAAAGTAGGTAGACACCTGATTGTTAAAAGTCGCATTGGAGGCAGTCGATACCAAATTGACCGCCGTAAAAAGCGGATTCCAATCAATGGGTTCGCCTTCGGTAACATCAGGATATTTGTATTCCCAACTGCTCCATGTTTCACTTTTATTGTTGTACATAACAGGACGACGCATCGGATAACTGCGCGAATCGGGTTCATGTCCCATGAATATTTCGTAAGTCCACCCGGCTGATTTATAGAGAGAGCCACGGACTGTGTCGGCAACCGATTCGGTAGCACCCTCCTTGAATTTCTTCAACTTTAATTGCTTGCGGTCGATCTTCTCCGTCATACAGTAGAGACCGGCATATTCGCCGTTTAAGAGTACCTCAACAAAACGTCCATGCGTACCATTGAAGGCTTTCTTCTCATATTGCTTTTGATAGGGCGCTGCTGAAAAGTCGGTCCACAAGTCCATGGCCACACGATTACGCATTCTGCCGGGTTCGACAGCCATTGCGTCAAGTATCCAATTGTTGTCTTCACGCATGTTCAGGAAGGCGCGGTCAATGGAGTTACCGGCTGCATCCTTGAGCTTGATGGCATACGCTTTCTTTTGTTTCCCCATGGCCGTAGCACCACGGTGACGAATGTTGGCATGATATAACGAATCTATCGGAACATTCACCAACGGATCGTTCACACGTATCATACCCGGCTTGAATGTTGATCCGAATGAACTGCCATTGATTTCTACGATAGGTAGGAAGGTCATCACCAAATCGACGGATGAACGGCAAACGCCATCCTTCCATAGAGAGATACGATAGGTTTTGTCACCGCCAACTTCCTCAAATACATGCGTACCGCCATTTTCTATCGTTTCACCATCGATACGCAACTCCAATTGCTGGCGATTCTTGAATGCAGCATATACCTTGGCTTCAAAATCTTTGCCGCCACGATAGAACTCGGGAATCGGTAACATATACACTCCATATTTATAATCATAAATGGCGGTTTTATTATTGATTAATAAGGTATCGATGATGGCAACCATATCTGAAAGGCCGGCCGATACGCCCATCTGAGGAACATACAGACCGTTTTGTGCTAAATACTCTCGGTGACGGGGGTCTGTTGACAAGAAACGGAAGGTAGAACCATTGTCGAGCGAAAAATAACAGAGGAATTGTTGGAAATAGTCATTCCAGTAATTCTTCTTTTGCGTGATTAACGTATTATTGGTACCGTTCTTGGAACAGGTGACCACCTTGACACCATATCCGGGATTGCTTGACGAAGAGAAGTCAAAACCCCAAGTGTTGTCATTAACCGATGTAGTTCCCGCTATGGCCTCAATGTTTTTCTGACTTGTTCCGCGTATGTAGCCGCTCACATAATATCCATCAGACGTATAGATGTTGACACCATCCGTTCCCTTTACAAAATAGAATTGTGTGGAGGGTTGGTCTGATTGTGCCAACATGTGATCAGATGGGTCAACCACCACGTAGAGATTGGAACGAAT
This sequence comes from uncultured Prevotellaceae bacterium, assembly GCA_945827465.1. Taxonomy (GTDB): domain Bacteria; phylum Bacteroidota; class Bacteroidia; order Bacteroidales; family Bacteroidaceae; genus UBA6382. Next base: position 3,296 of record CALZOH010000108.1, on the reverse strand, counting down.
GTTTTTAATCGTATATAATATAGGATTAGAGGTGTCGGTAGTATAAGCAACAGGAAGTGACAATCCGGTTGATTCCCAATAATTGCCCAAAACGGTTGTACCGTAAGCATCATCCGAACGGTCTACGGGTTTGTATTCATTACCCGATTCGTCATAAAAGAAGAAAAGAGAATTATCGCTGTCGGATTCGGGATAGGTACCAACCACCTGATTTGAACGTACATTGAAATAACGAGCGTGAACATCTAACACACACCCGATTTTATAGGATTTCCCATCGTCTGATGGCTTGATATTCCACAAGGAAGAATCGCCTTTCAGTTCGGTGGTCATACAGATATAACGATTCATCGTTCCCGAATAGATGCCATTATAGGTAATGTACTCTTTGGACTGTGCATTCTGTATGGTGAATTGTTCGGGACCTACCTCGTTGAAGATCCATAACTGATCGCTGTTTTCTTCACTCATGGAAATATAGTACAAAGCCGTCTGACGACTATGTAGCGTGCCTAATGCGACACCGCCTTTACCATACTGTTTGCATACGATACGATATTTGGTCAGGGGGTTAAAAGTAAGCGATGCTTCTGTCACGGCTGACACAGACAACAGAAACAGACAGAGAAGAGCACGCAGTACGTTGAAAAAACTATTAGTTTTCATTATTATAACGAATTATCTATCGACCCATTGGGTCAGTTGAAGGTGTATAATATCTATGCTTTCTTTTTATAAGTTTGCAAATGTAACAAAATAATTACGTTTATAGTTTGAAAGTGTTTAAAAACATTTTATCAACCTTCATTTACCCAAGAGCACAATTTGACTCGACGGGAGTGATCGGAGGTTTCCGAAATGGCATCTGAAAAAATCAAATGCCGGTGTACTCAAAAAAAATTCGGGAATCATCAAAATCTCGTCAAAGGATAAACATCACGGAATCAAATAAGAGATAAAATCGGAATGAAAAAGGATATTAAATATCGTCAATTATTTGTTCGGAAATTTCGTTGGCATCAAAGAAAGAATGTTTATCTTTGCATCACATGATCAGCATTGAGAAATACATAGAGAAACTTTTATTAAAGCATGACTGCGTAATCATTCCCAACTTGGGAGGATTTGTAACCAGTTATGAACCATCGTATTTTGACGAAGAAAGCGGTCTCTTGTATCCCCCGACTCGCACCATTAGTTTTAATTCCCGCCTCAACATCAACGACGGATTACTGGTTCAAGCCTATATGCAGGCCTACGACACGAATTTTCCGGAGGCTAACCGCATTGTGGAGCGCGAAACAGAGAACATTTGGGAGCAATTACGCCAAAACGGTTCTTACGTGTTTGAGAACATCGGCAGCCTGGAACTCAATGCAAACAATACCATTCTTTTTACTCCTAAGAACGACAGCGGAATTGTAGACCCCGACCTATATGGTTTGGACGCTATCAAGCCCGAGCCTTATCAAGTAGCCGACGTGGTGGAAGAAGAGCCGGCCGTTGCACCAGCTCCCCTACCCGCGCCCTTTACCCCTGCAGAAGATGAAGACGAGACGATGGAAGACGAGCCCCGTCATTACATCATCCGACTCAACAAATCGGTTGCCCATTATGCTGCCGCCGTCGTGTTGGCTGTTATCTTCTACTTGGCTTTCCCCGTACCCATCGCCAATCATTCGCAGAATGACCTTTGTCAGCTTTCGAGTGAAAACGGTGCTTTCTACGGATTCCCCATCAAAGCGGTGATTGAGGAAGCGCTCGCCAACCGTCAGGCCCTGAAACAACAGCCGGCACCAGAGGTAAAGCAAGAGTCCGAGGCCTTGAATGCCCCTGCCGAAGAGGTAACGCCTGCTGCTGAGCCTGAAGATGCTCCCGCTTTGACTGAAACCGAGGCTCCCCAGGTTCAACCCTCCACTTCTTATTATACCATTGTATTGGCCAGTTCGATCAAAATGAAGAATGCCGAGATATTTGTAGAGCAACTTCAGAAGGAAGGCCTGACCGAAGCCCATGTATGGGAACGTAATAAGATGTTGCGCGTGGTTTACTCGCAATATCCCACCGAAGAAGAGGCTCTGCAAGCCCGTCGCCAACTGATGGCTGAGCATCCCTGCATGGAAAATGCCTGGATTCTGCTGGTGAAATAATCTATCTCCTCCTACTTCCCTTTCCATTATATATATATGAAACGTGTTGCTTGTCCCAAATGTGGTGCTTACTTAACGTTTGACGGGAATAAATACCCCGTTGGCAGAATATTGGTGTTTGAGTGTGCTGCTTGCAAAAAGAGTTTTAAGGTACGCGTGAAGCCGTCAGACACTCCCACCGAAGCGAAACCGGCCTTGGCTTATCTTTCCGTGATTGAAAATTCGTTTCACAACCAGCAGGTCATTCCGCTCTATATGGGTGAGAATATCATCGGGCGCTATGTGAAGGGAACTCCGGCCAATGCTCCCATCGTCACCACCGACCCGAGCATCGATACCACCCATTGCATCATTACGGTGAAGCGCAACAAAAAGCAGGAACTCTGTTTCATATTGCGCGACGCGCCCAGTAATACGGGAACATTCTATCACGACACCATTCTGAAAGATGCCGACAGAATCAATCTTGAGGATGATGCCATCATCACCATCGGTGCCACCTCAATGATTTTCTCTCTACCCAAAGAAAAGGAGGAATAAACCCATGAAGAAACTCTTATTTTTTGCTTCGCTACTGTTACTGACGTCCTTCGCCCTGCCTGCCGGCGACAAGAACGAGCAGCCTTTTAAGGGAACTTTCTACAATCAGGAGAATCAGATTACCATTGCCCTCGATTTGTACGACACCACCTTAGTGGCGCCCAACTATTCGTTCCTGGGGAAATTGAACGGATACATGACCGGACGGTTGTATGACGTATGGTTTGTGACCGACTTCAAAATCAAAAAGGGCAAAGCCACGGTCAGATTCTCCAACGACTTGGGGTCGGATGAACAAGAAATTTGTTTCACCTTTGATAAAAACGGTCAACTTCTCTACGAGACCGTGGGTAACAACGCGATCAGAAGGGCGGAAAACCGCAAGTGGATTAAGTTACCGACCAAAATGCTTTTTGTTTCTAAAGATTCCAAGGCCAAAAAGCCATAATCTCTCCCCTCTTCCCTTTCCTTTCAAGAGGTTGTAAGCCCAATCCGACCCCTCCGATTCCATTTTACATCTCATGTAAAGCCCAATCCGACCCCTCGGATTTCATTTTACATCTCATGTAAAGCCCAATCCGACCCCTCGGATTTCATTTTACATCT
>CALZOH010000107.1 GCA_945827465.1 uncultured Prevotellaceae bacterium | reverse complement strand
ATGCTCAACTCCGGCGATCCTGTCGATATTTCCGTATGGAAATCCGACGGCTCTATCCTGGAACTCCGAAATTGTATCTCCCTGCGATACAATTTTTACGGCGGTTGGAGGAACGTAAAAATCCTTTCCTCCGGCGAGTGCCGCAAAATACGCGACTGCTGCATCTTCCGCGTAAACGACCTTGAAGTTTTTTTGTAGCTAACTCATTTTTCAACATTTGTTGAACTATATTCGGCAGATTTTTTGTAACTTTGCGATTATTAACGGACAATATATGAAGAAGCTCATTCTAATTTTTACGATAATACTGTCTTGTTTTGCCGCAAAAGCACAAAGCATAGACGAACGTATAGGAACGACAATGAATACATCCGATTTCTTTGGTCTGCATGACATTTATTACAGCACTCCGAAAGATTCGATAACCCCGTTCTTGGAGGTATTCTCACGCTGCCTGATTGGCAACCGTTTTAATCGTCCTGATATATCCATACCGGCCTTTGATGAATTACTTAAAACTCAGTCTGAAATGCTTGATCTGAACCTGCTGCTACAAAGTTCAGTCATGTATTCAATGGACTTGAGCAGGGTCGGTAAAAACGAAGACGCATACAATCTGCTCTCCGCAGTATTATCATCGGCATACCAAATGGTTGACTCTACGAGTCTTAAGCCTTATGCCGATATGGCTGCACAATACAAAAGTCTGACACAATATTCTCCATATCAGATTTCTTTTAACGGAGATAAGGGAATTATACCGTTTGACACAATTCCGACAGGGAAACAAGGCAGTCAGCAATATTTGATGCAGATTACCGAAGCACGAATCAATGGTAATCCCGTAAAGATTACCTTTGACACCGGTGCTGGAGTTAATGTTATTACTGATTCTTTGGCCCGAGCCTATGGACTCGAATTCCTTGATGCCGATGTTGCCGCCACCGGCGTAGAATCATCTGCCGGCAGATATGCCATTGCCAAAGAATTGTCGTTAGGTAATATCAAGATTAACGATGTTCCATTCTATGTCATTGACATAAGAAGTCACAACGACGAAGCCGATAAATATATTGATGTCCGTGAATTTATCGTTGGCAGTGAGCTGATGCTTCAGCTTAAAGATGTAACTCTTGATTTTTCAGCCAAAGAAATTCAAGTACCTGCTGTTGCTGCCAGCCCATCGAGTGTGCGACCGAATATGTGTTTTTCTTCTCAAATGAATTTGGTAACACAAGCGCAAGTAAATGGACAACCACAAATGATGAAACTTGACAGCGGAGATGCAGGGTTCGGAAGACTCAACAAATTCTACTTTGACGCAAATAAAGATTATCTCACAACAAACTGCAAAAGTGATACGGTTAGAATGGCTGGGGTCGGAGGTGTTTGGTCGGTACTCTGTTACAAACTGCCGGATGCAACATTGACTCTTGGGGGCAATTCAGTTACAGTACCGATGTTAGACGTTCAAACCGAGCAGCATGGCAACTATATGGAGGAGGATAATCTTGGTATAAGAAGCATGATGCTATTTCGCAAAGTCCGCTTTAATCTTGTAGATATGATTTTATCGACAGAGTTGTAATAGCGTCTTTTCGCGCACCTCATACCGTCCATATCTTTGCTGAAAATTCAGCATCGATATGGACTTTTCTTTTTCTAAACTCAACTACAATTCCGTCGAGACGCTGCCGGGCTTCGAGGCCCGCGCCGCGTTCACCGTCAATTCCTCGTCCGTATTCAAGGAGGACGTGGATATTGTGCCGACTATCGTAGACGATAGCCTTAGCTATATTCCGTGGGGCGGCGACAATCAGATGCCGTTCGACTTGCTCGCGCTCGTCGAGAAAGACGAAACTCTGGCAACCTGCCAGTGTTTCAACGCCGAGGTCTGCTATGGATCCGGGCTGCAATACTGCACCACCGAAGCCTCCGCAAAGGTCAAGAATGATGTCGAGGACTTCCTTCTCGACAACGACCTCGCCGCTTACTTTCTCGGCATCTGTCAGGACTTCAAACACTTCGGCTTTGCAGTGTCAGTGCTTATTCTCAACGAAGACGGCACACGCATCGTGCGTCTGTTGAGAAAGGAAGCCTGCTATTGTCGCTTCACCCCGGCTGACAAGCACGGTCGTATTTCCAAAATCCTTTACGCCAACTGGCGAAAATCTATCTCGTCGCGGAGCGACATCGAGGAAATCGACCTGCTCGATCCGACTTCTCCGTGGCGAGATCTGCAAGACAAGCTCGCCAAATCATCGCCCTTGGGCGCTTCGTCCACGAAGAACTCGAAGTGCCGGAAATTCGCGATTGTATCGCGAATCCCGACAGTCGACAGCACTTATTACCCGATACCTTACTATGGCGCATTATTCCGGGGCAAGTGGTACAACATCAAGCAGCTTATCGGCATCGCAAAGGAGGCAAAGTTAAAGAACTCTGCCCCAATCAAGTATCATATAGAGATAAGCAAGACCTACTGGGAGAGTATTTTCCGTGCCGAAGGCATCACCGACCGTCGCAAGCAACAGGCGCGTATCGTCGCCGAGAAACAGCAGATTCTCGACTTCCTCACCGGCGCCGAAAACAGCGGCAAAGCCTGGTTCTCGACGTTCTACGTCACGCCCGACGGCAAGGAGCAACACGACGTTGTCATCAACAAGATTGATGACTCGAAAGAGGGCGGCGACTGGGAGACCGACATTCAGGAGGCTATCAATATGATATGCTTTACTATGCGTGTGCATAGTAATCTTGTCGGCTCTGTGCCGGGCAAGGCGCAGTCCAATAACAGCGGCTCGGACAAACGCGAGCTTTACACCATAGCCCAAGCCCTCCAAAAGCCGTATCACGACCTGCTTTTTACCGTACATCGTATCATTATACGATTTAACGGTTGGCAGGGCGTTCATCCCGAAATTCCGTTTATCCAACTTACCACGCTTGACGAACACCAGGACGCCAAGCAGGTAAAACTCCCCAATTCCAACAACAACTCCAATGACTCTAATAACGACTGACGAGCAGTTACGCTCTCATCTTCCAAACGTCATCGCCTCGGTCAAGAGCGAAACGCCCTTTATCGAAAGACTCGCGCTCTTTCTCGACCTCGCCGAGGACTGGGTCGTAAACACGTTTACTTCCGTCTCGACCTTCAACACCATCTGCGGCTATACCGACAGCAACAATATCAAGATATTGTGCTCGCGGCTCGTTGTTGCCGACGCTCTGCGCCGCGCTATTCCCTCGCTCGACATTGTGCTTACGCCCAATGGTTTTGCGGTGGTGAACACCTCAAACCTCGCTCCGGCATCGAAGCCGCGTGTCGATAGGCTCGTAGGCTCGATGTTGAGCCATCGCGACGACTGCATCGCCGCGCTCTTGCCCGAACTTGTCGGGGCAAGCAAGTGGCTCACATCTTCTCAGGCTGACTTCTTCGGCGCCACACTTTTCCCTGACCTCGCTATCGTAAATAGTGTCGGCGGAGCCACCGGCTCCAAGTGGGAAAAGTATCTGGAACTCCGCCCGCAGGTCATAGACCTTGAAGCATCGTTGGCCGAAGAATGGCTCTCGCCGGGACTTATGTCAGCGCTCCGCTCCGAAAACCTGCGCGGAGGTCTGACTGAAAAGCGGAGTGAGATTGTCCGGCAGGTAAAAGCGCAGGTCGTGGGCTACCTGCGGTCGGGGTCGTTCAATTCGCGGAGGCTCGCGGATATTGTTAACTATATCCGGCTGAACCCCGAATTTTTCAGCGAATGGCATCAGTCGGAAACCGCGAAGCTGTTTGCGCCGCCGGTGTTCCGAAATGAAAAGAAGGCTTCGGGTTACTTCTTTTAAAGGTATCGGGGCAATCGGCAGTTGGTGAAGCTACGTCGCAAGGGGCATTTGTCGGTCATACCGAATTGGAGTTATGACACGAGGCACTGATTTTCCTTTGCAAAGTTAGGTCGCCAACTCACCGCTCTCTAAATACAGGTGTGCGCTCCGCGTTTCCTCGGTTTTCACTACGCTGCAAACACGAGATAAATATTTGTTCGGGTTCAAACAGCTTCCCACTTGATTGCACGTAAAATCTAAAGTGCTTCGGCACATAACTCTTAAATCAATTCGATATGATACTTCCCGACAAACGACCCGTTGAGCGCGACTTCGCCAACATCACTGACTACTCGCTCGAATGCCCCGACGGAGCAAGAAACTTCTTCGCTTTCATTCATTTCACCGACGACTCGACCTGCCTGTGGTCGAACATCTTCACGTTCAATCGGACATTCGCCACGATGCTCGTGATAGAAAAATTCGGCGACTGCCTCGAATACATCAGCAGCATCAATATCCACGAACAGGAATATTGAACGACCCGACCCAAAGGCCTCACCGTACAATCGGTGGGGCTTTGCTTGTTTAACCGATAGAATTTTACTAACTTTGCAATAAAATAACAGCCTAAGTATCATTAAACAATAATATGAAAAAATTTATTACTCTAATATTTTGCTTCGTAACTATTTTTGGTGCATTTGCACAGCAAATCGATAAACAAGAAGAGGATGGTTCCCGTTGGATAATTTCTGGCGGAGAAAATCTCTATTCAACTTTTTCAACCGGTGCAGGTTTTGATTTAAGAATCAATGTGCTTCCCAACGGAGATAAACTATGGCGCTTTTGTGTAACTACAAATGAAGGCAAAGGCACCATCGATAGTGGACGTGTTTTATTGATTAAATTTGAAGACGGATCAGTTATGGAATTGAAGAACTGTAATCCTATTGGTCCCGCAGACTATCAGTATCAAGTTACCAAATATGGTACAAACTACTATCTCAATCCTCACTATCCTATTTCTGAAGAACAACTTCAGAAGTTATTGACAGAAAAGGTTACTAAGGTCAGAATAGAACACGATGCTGGACATTTTGATAGAGACATCAACTCCAAAAAATTTAATAAGCGCATCAATAATCTATACAAACAAGTTGTAAATAGATTAAGCGTTTCTAACGATGTGCATGATGGTTTCTAACTAATCACTGTCTTTTCCCCATAGAGTGCTTTACCGTACTTTCGCAGTACGTTAAAGCACTTTTTCTATGCAGACAATCTCGATTAACTTCATCGTGCCAGAGGGCTGGCACGAACTTACCGATAAACAGCTCCGCTACGTTTATCAGCTTATCGCCTCCGAATTTGCAACAGACGAAATCAAAATTCTTTGCTTGCTACAATGGACCGGCACAAAGGTTATTGGTCGGCAAGACAGTGGGGCCTACCTTCTCAAAAAAGGAAAAATCCTTTTTGAAGTTACGCCTCTCACCATCGCGGAGCTGCTGCCGCATCTCGCTTGGCTCGGCTCGTTACCGACCGCGCCTGTCAGAATCTCCAAAATCAACCGCCAACACGCACTCCCGGCTGACTTCTCCGAAGTGCCGTTTGAGACGTTCATAATCTGCGATAACCTCTATCAAGGTTATCTCCAAACACAAGACGATAACCTGCTCGACCAACTTGGCTCAACGCTCTATGGCAAGTCTATGACTTTCAAGCCATACGAGCGCATCAACATCTTCTACTGGTTTGCCGCGCTCAAAGATTCGCTCGCAAACAAATACTCCGACTTCTTCCAATCCACAAGCGATGCCGCCACCGGCGGCAACTTGCTCGGCTCGCCCTCGCTCTCGGTCGAGGACGCGATGAACGCTCAAATCCGCGCCCTCACTAAGGGCGACGTTACCAAAGAGGCCGAGGTGCTTGCCCTCGACACTTGGAGAGCGCTCACCGAACTTAACGCACAGGCGCGTGAGTACAAGGAGTTGAACGCCAAAATGCAATCCAAATGACAGCGCAGCTCAACGGTCGATGGGACGCGGCCAGCTTCTTCGAGGAACTGACCGCAACAAACCGCCTCGCCAAGGCCGAAGGCTTCACCTTCTGCCGCGTGTCGGGGCTTGACGGCTTCGAGGAAGCGGTCAACGAGGCGCAGACCCAAACCGCCTTCGTCTGCGTCAGCGATATAGCCGACGGCTATACTGAGTTGAACAACACGCCGCGCACCCGACGTGTCAAGACAGTGTTTTTCGCTATGCGCCACGCCGCCGAAGATATGGAGGCTCGTGCCGAGTGTATGGAAACGATGCGCGAACTGTTCCGTCAGTTCATGTCGCGGCTTCTCCCTGAAAAGGTCAGGTTGGAGCAGAACTGCATCTACCTTGACCCTCGAATAACGTTCAACGAGATTGACCGTTATTTTTTCAGCGGTGCCGCAGGTGCATATTTCCAAATCGCCGTCGATGTGTTCACCGATTTAAGATACAACCCCGATGAATGGAACGGATAATCAGCAGCTCGAAGCCCGCCGAAAGTATGTTACGGCGTTCAACGCCACCATGGTTAAGATATGGCGCGAGCAAATCGCACTTCTTGGTGTCATAGACACAGGAGCGCTTTACCGATCAACGGTCGGCATTTCAATGACCGCCGACGGTAAGTTCATCGACATTACTCTCGAACAGGCATTTAACACCTACGGTCTGTTCGTCGATTATGGCACTGGCCGTAATACTCCGCGAGGAAACCCCGGCGACATCGGCAAAGCCAATGGCCGCAAGCGCAAGCGCTGGTTCTCGCGCAAGTATTACGCTTCGGTGATGAACATTCAGGAGTTCTATGCAGACTCCCTCGGCCAGGAGTTCTGCCGCGCTATATCAAACGCCCTCAATCCCGACATTATGCGCCGCGCAGTCACTCTTTGAGTGTCTTTTCGCGCGCCTGTTTATAGCCATAACTTTGCCGAAAACAGCATAAGTTATGGCTATTGACACAAAATCACTCACCGAAGTTATCACCGAGTTCCGGGCACTGCAATCCAAAGACGCAGTTTCGCCCGACAGCCTCGGCTACATCTTGCAACGCATCGTTGACTTGCTCGCTACTGCCGGTACGTCTGAGACCATAAGCAAGATTACATCTTTGCTCGACAGCTTCAAGGCCGCAGGTCAGGCCATCACCGCACTTTCGCAGGGTCAGGCCGACCGCGATCACATCTACGCCAACAAATCGACGGTCAACCTCGCCTCCGGCGCGGTCGCCTCGTCCTCCGGCATCTTCATTCAACAGGCCACGACCGAGAGGGCCGGTGCAATGCGGGCGCAGCAGGTCATCGACCTTAACGCCACAATGAAAGCTGTCTCCGAAGTCGAGAAGATACTGGAAATCGTGCAGGTCAAGCTTGGCATGACCGAGGGTAGCAAGCCCCTCTTTAACACAGCTCAAATCTCGGTGCTCGTTGTCAACGGCGTTCTCAAAATCCACGGTGCGCAGCAGCTTATCGCCGACGGCTATGTTCCATACCTTTTCCGGCTCACGCGCAAGCGTAACCAGTGGGGCGACACATTCGCCACAAATGTCGAGCCGAAGAAATATTGCGCTCCGCGCAAGGGGTGGAACCTCTACGGCTCCTGTCATTCCATCGCCATCGGCTCGGACAATACAATCTCATTCTCAACCAATCCACACTCACATCAAAGTCGAATAGCCGATGGCTATTCGACGGCTCCCACCACACTCGTTACGAACAGCACCCGCGATGACGGCACACCGTGTTTCGGGTGGGGTCGCTCGTCGGTAAGCCTCCTTGACAGCAAGACAAAAAAACATCGCATGATCCGACTGCGTTTCGCCGTCGGCTTCGCGAAGAAAATTCTTCCCGGTCGCTCGCTCGTTACCACGGCAAACCTTGTAAGCTCGCTCGCCGAGTTCTCGCTGATATACAACCCCGCATCAAATACGTGGCACTTCGGAAAGTAACCCCCATAAAAAAGATAGCCCTGACGAAGTTATCGCCAGGGGGGTGCTATCTCTTAAACCTAATTGATAGCCCTTATTCGGGAGTGCTATCATAATAAACATCGACACAGATAGCCCAACGGAGATGCTATCTCGCATACGGACATAGGTATCATGGTTCTTTTAGCTTGGCTTCACTTGCGTCAGAGGTGTCCGGGTCTTTTAGCATGGTGTTACCTATGCACTACAAAGTTAATCATAATTCTTCACATATACAACACTTTAACCCACAATAATTATGAATCTTCACAAGCACAAACCGACTATCCAATTACTATCAGCAATAATGCTGATTGTCGTTGGCTGCGGCCTGTTGATTATGGGCTTCATAGTGCCTCCGCCCGGCGAAATTCATAACTCCGTTCTTATCGCCTTTGGCGAGATATTGACTTTCGCGGGGGCACTGTTCGGCATTGACTACCATTACAAATATAAATCCCAACACCATGAGGAAGATTAACAAAATCATTATCCATTGCGCGGCTACGCCCGAGGGCAAGGATTTCACCGTGCAACAAATCGACCAATGGCATCGGCAGCGTGGCTTCCGTTGCATCGGCTACCACTACGTTATCTATCGCGACGGCTCTATCCACAAGGGCAGACCCATCGAGCAGGTTGGTGCGCACACTTCCGGCCACAATGCCAATTCCATAGGCATCTGCTACATAGGTGGCTGTGCCGCAGACGGTAAAACGCCGAAGGACACTCGAACCGAAGCACAGAGGGCTGCGCTTATCAAACTGGTTAACGAGCTGCGCTCACAGTTTCCCGGTTCGACAGTCCACGGCCACAACGAGTTCGCAGCTAAGGCTTGCCCTTCGTTCAACGTTAAAAACGAGACGGAGCTATGCGGTCGCTCATAATTCTTTTCCTGACCTGCGCCCTCGTGGGGTGCAAGTCACAAAAAAATGTAGTTGCGAGCCAATCGGTAAACACCGACTCGCTCGCTCATTCCGAACATCACCGCTCAATCGCGGTGATTGACTCCGTGGTTAGGAATATTGATTTTAGCTTCGACACCCTGAAAATCAATATCGAGCGTCCCGTTCAATACGCCGAGGCGCCGGAGATAGTTAGCCTTACGGCAGTTCGTGGGCGCGTCATCGACAGGCGTAGTGCTCATAGAGACAGCGTCGAAGCCTTCAATCGGCTTGATACGGTTGCCTATCGTCAATCCGCCGCCGAGTCTTCGACAGAGCACTCCGCCACAACGCGCCTCTATAATCCGCCTGACGGCACATCGGTTCTGGTAATCGCGCTTGTTATCGCAGGTATTCTGTTCTACGTTTTCTATCGCAAACGATAAGATACAACAGCACCAGAGAGTAGCTTTTTTCATAGATTGATTGCAGAGCGAGTTGCCCGCGAGGGTAGCTCGTTTTGTTTTTCGCGTTCATCTTTATTCTCCCCAACCGAACGATGCAAGCGTCATCTTTACGAACACTCCCTCAGTCAGTCGGTTGCGCCTCAGTCCAATCCCAGCCCGAAGCATTTTTGGCCGAGGTTACGCTGCACTTCTCTTCGGCTAAAAACCGCTGCGGTTTTCGGGCCGATAGATTGCGCCCTCCGTCTTGTCCTCCGCTTTACCCCGACACCGCTCCTTCGTCACGGTGTCGGGCGCGTATGTCTGCGCCTATGGTTACAAACTATCTCTGACGGCTACGTTCCCGCTCAATCCCGACACCTACGCAAGCTCCGGGGTCGGGCGCTCTCACTCCGCTGTCAGCCCGCAACCTCCGCTTGCTATTTCCGGCTCGTCCTGGCCGCTGCGCTGCTCTCGTTCCTATGGTCGGCGCAAGCCGTCGCTTTCCTCGTTCCTCCAACCCAAAGAAGACTGATGAACGCACGGTCATTAGCCTATGGCACTCGCTTCATTGTTCGCCGTGAGCAGTGATGTTGGCGGCATCAATATAGGCCCCACCCGTAATCGCCTTTGGCGCTTTGCTTTGCAAAGAAACGTGGCCTACGCTATGGCTTATGACCGCTCAATCCGTCAGTCGCTTGCACCCTCACCATCGCCAAGCCCGAACATCGTTGGTCGCGGGTCGTGCCTCCCTGCGACTAACGACCGCTGCGGTCTGCGGGGCGATAGACTGTGCGCTATGTTTACAGACTCTCTTTGACGGCTACGTTTCCGCTTTATCCCGACACCGCTCCTACGTCACGGTGTCGGGCGCTCTCACTCCGCTGTCAACCCGCAACCTCCGCTTGTATTTCCGGCTCGTCAACGGCAGTGCGCCGCGCTCCCTTCTCCTTTCACCCCTGAGCCACACTAACGGCCACGTTCTCCCACCCACAGAGGCTATGCCGCCAACCTCCCAAGCTCCCGGCACGGCTACTCTCATTCTCCGTCTGCGACGCTACGCCCGCCCCAGGCCCCGATGCACGGTGCGCCTATGCACTGACTCCGCTCCGGCTGTCGGCCAACCACTTCACTCACTCCGAGTCTGCCTACGGCTTAGGGCAAGGGCAGGTCGGCACACTGTCTTAGTGCAAGCCCACGACAAAGTGCCTGTCGCTCCGTGCCTCCACGACACCTGCCGTTTGCTCTAATCCTGATGTAGGCACTCCGAGTTCACTGCGTTCCTTTGGCTGACACGCTTTCCGCTACGCGCCGCATCGTCATCACCGCACATCGCCACGTCAAGCCCCTCGACTTGATAGGTGTATCTGCGTCAAGGGAGAGAGGTGCTGTCGCGAAGGTCAATTTCCACGAATGGAAATTTGACCTGCACGGCAGCGATTTGACCGCGCAATGAGGTGGCGGCTCTGCATATTCCGCGAGGGAAAAGGGGGCGAGAGGAAAAACGAGCGTCAGCGCGGTGGGGGGTGTGCAAAGCCCCTACGGGGGCAAGCCCCCGTAACCCCCAAACGTCTGCTGTACAGCCGTTTTGCATCTGCAACCCACTACAAATCGAGGAGTTTTGTAGGCGGGACCCTTGCAGATGCTCCAAATTTGCCTGACAGTCAAATTTTTAACCCTCGATTTTTATAGGACCCATCGGC
>CALZOH010000106.1 GCA_945827465.1 uncultured Prevotellaceae bacterium | reverse complement strand
AAAGCAAAGTAGAAAATAAACAAATAATCTGTGAAGTAATTTTAGTCATAGTCACAAGACCATTTTTACATCGTTCAAGGCCCTTTTGTACACGACGCAAAGCCCCTTGAACTAACTTCAATACCCTTTTGCACACGTGCAAATCCCCATGAACTAACTTCAATATCCTTTTGTACACGACGCAAGACCCCTTGAACTAACTTCAAGGCCCTTTTGTACACGTGCAAAACCGTCATGCAAGCGTTCAAAGACCGATTGTTCCGTGCGTAAAACCTCTCTGCAAATGTTCAGTGACATTGTTCATGATACAAAAAAGATTTGCCTGAACGGGAACCTATAATTAATAGTCACCGTCATGATCACGCTAACGGTCTATTGAGATGATCCTTATTGCTAAGCCTTATAACTATCCCTCTCTGATTTTCCTCTGCCCCCCCAATCACACTTTATTTCTTGAACACGACTCCGGATTCCCAAAAAATTAAAGAATATCATAAAATCAACACTTGAAAATTAGGACTATCAAAAAAATATTACTTCCTTTGAAGGTTCAATCAACATTCAGGGATTTATGACTTCCATCATCTTGTGAAGAGCGCTGAAACACCGACGTTGAAACAATATATTGAAAGAACATTCATTAATATACTCATCATGAAAAGAATTCTATTACTACTCATGTTGGTAGGTTGCCTTTCGGCTACTGCCAAAACAAAAGTTATCAATTCCAAGACCAATTTTGCCCGAGAAGCACTGCAACCATACGTTGACCGAGGCATTTTAGCCGGTGCCATCAGTGTATTTTACAAGGATGGAGTACAAGAGACCTGTTGTATCGGCTATGCAGATGTTGACAAGAAGCGTCCCATTAAAATGGACAATGTTTTCATGCAATGCTCACAGACCAAAGGCTTCTGTGGCGTAACGATTGCCAAACTGGTTGAACAAGGCAAACTGTCACTCGACGATCCCGTCTCCAAATACCTGCCTGAATTTAAAGAACTCTGGGTCCTTGACGGTGAAAAAGACGGTATTAAGACCCTACACAAAGCGAAGAACGTATTAACCGTAAGAATGGTGCTCAATCATACCGGAGGTTTTCCCTTTGAAGTGAGCGCTAAGCGTAGAGATGTACGAGGCGGCGGCTGGTCGGGCGGTGCCCCTATCCGACAAGTAGCATCTATTGCCGCAGCATCTCCTTTGATGTTCGAGCCTGGAACACGCGACCTCTATTCCAATACGGGTATTGACATTGGCGCAGCCATTGTAGAAACCATAACCGGCATGAAATGGGAAAACTACTTAAAAAAAGAAGTTCTCGATCCACTCGGTATGAAGTCCACATGGTTTTGGCCAACTGATAAGCAACTTAAAAACAAGATTGAACTCTATGACACCCAAGAAAATGCTCCCGCCAAATGGCGTTACGAAGCTGATTGGGAACAAAGACCTTACAATGATTCACACGTATTCGCATCAGCAGGTGCCGGTCTGTGGACAACGGCCAACGACCAACTGAAATTCTATAAAATGCTGATGAATCTTGGTGTAGGCGACAATGGCGTTCGTATTCTGAAAGAAGAAACCGTAAAAAGCATTTTAGCTGTTTCCACACGTCCCGCAGGAAGAGGTGGATATTCCTTAGGACTGTCAGCACCAGAAAAAGATGGCGAAAACGAATGGTTTGGACACGGCGGAGCATGGGGCACGAATTGTGCTATTAATTGGCACAAGAAGGAACTCAAACTTTGGGTGGTACAAATTTGCGGCGTACAGCCTTGGAGCGGCGACGTAAGCAAAGCTGCCGAAAAATTCTTCTCTCAAACCATCAATGCCTCCGGAATCAACTCTTTTACAGGGCGTACAAAATAAGGCAAAAACTTCGTGCCATGTTGCCATTTTCACTCAGCGCAACATGGCACGAAGTATTCATAGGATTTCAGTCCCAATAGCACTATCAAATAGGTGGGTATGAAGTTCAAAAAGTCTTCACAAAAAAAATAAAGTCAACAAAAATTTGGGCATCGACATTTAATTCCCTAAATTTGCAACAGTTTCAAGGAAGCATGAGGATTCCGATGTTCGACATCGGGATTCTTTTCTTTTTTACATTGCAGTAGAATTTAACATTATATATATTATGGCTTATATGTCACAAGAAGGCTACGACCAGATGGTAGCCCAACTAAGAAAAATGGAGCTGGTAGATCGGCCTGCAGCCTCAGCTGCGATAGCGGAAGCACGCGACAAAGGTGATTTATCAGAAAATAGCGAGTATGATGCTGCTAAAGAAGCACAAGCAATGTTGGAAGCAAAAATCAACAAGCTTAAAATGACTCTTGCCAACGCAAAAATCATTGATACGAGCAAATTGGCAAAGGATTCCGTACAAATTTTGGCCACGGTTGAAATGGAAAACGTGAAAACCGGTGCTAAAATGACATACACCATCGTTAGCGAAAGCGAAGCCAACCTGCGTGAAGGCAAAATCTCGAGTACCACACCCATTGCACAGGGTTTGCTGGGCAAGAAAGTGGGCGACATCGCTAAAATTACCGTACCACGCGGCGAAATGGAATTGAAGATTACCAACATTTCATACAATTAAGATATGGCTACGATATTCACGCGCATCATTCAGGGAGAAATACCCAGTTACAAATGTGCAGAAGACGAAAATTTCTACGCATTTCTGGATATTAACCCTATCAAGAAGGGCCACACATTGGTTGTTCCTAAAAAGGAAGTAGATTACCTCTTTGATTTACCGGACGACCTCTTGGGAAAGATGCAAATCTTCGCCAAAAAAGTAGCGTTAGCCATCCAGAAAGCCTTTCCCTGCCGAAAAGTAGGACAGGCAGTATTAGGATTGGAGGTTAATCATGCTCACATTCACCTCATCCCTCTTGAAAAGGAAGGAGATATGATTTTCAGCAACCCCAAACTCAAATTCACAGAAGAAGAGTTCCGTGAAATTGCACAGAAAATCTTAGCAAACTTTGAAAAAGCAGAATAACTGCTGCCACTGATACCATTCAACTTCCTACTCAACGCACTGCTGCTGCGTTTACTTGAAATAGAACAAACGGAGGAGATGCTACCCCAAGAGCATTTCCTCCGTTTTGAATAATGAAAGCACCTCCTAACATCTGTTCAAACCGATAGTAAATGCTATACAGAAAGGTTTATCTTGTTCCCAATAAGAGTTACATTCCAAAAAGCTATCGGGCACAGCAGGATATTCTAACAACAGATGAAAATAGATTTTGGTCAGGGGCCTACCCTATTCAATAAAAGTCTATTCATCAGACTCATGCAACTAATTCTCTGTCGTAGCTGAAAGTCATCATCCGTCAAGAGTATTCAACAGAGAAAATAAATAGGAATAGAGTTTTTTCGTAACTTTGCCCCACTAACCGTTGAAAAGATATGGTTTTAAATTACATTTGGATTGCTTTCTTTCTCGTTGCTTTCGTCATTGCCGCCATCAAGTTAGTGTTCTTAGGCGACATAACGGTGTTTCCACATATCATGAGTTCGGCTTTTGACGCAGCTAAAACGGCTTTTGAGATTTCATTAGGACTAACAGGTATGCTTGCCTTTTGGTTAGGCATGATGAAAATAGGCGAACGAGGCGGTCTCATCAACAGCATCAGCCACGCTTTAAGTCCGGTACTCACCAAACTCTTTCCCGATATACCCAAAGATCACCCTGTATTTGGCAACATGTTTATGAACATGGCCGCCAACATGCTGGGACTTGACAATGCTGCCACTCCGTTGGGGCTAAAAGCCATGAAAAGCCTGCAAGATTTGAATCCAGTAAAAGATACTGCCACTAATCCCATGATTATGTTCCTGGTGATGAACACATCAGGCTTGGTTATCATCCCTGTGAGTATCTTGGCATTCCGTGCTGAAGGCGGTGCAGCACAACCCACAGACATTTTCATTCCCATTCTGATCGCTACATTCATTGCTACGCTGGTGGGAATCATCATTACCGGCATTTTTCAACGTATCAACCTGTTCAATCGCACTCTCATGCTTACATTAGGAGGTGCCATCACATTTATAGCTCTTATTGTTTGGGGATGTAGTCAATTAGACAAGGATACCATGAACGTAGTAAGCACTTGTGCAGCCAACGTCATTCTGTTCTCCATCATCATTCTGTTTTTAATGAGTGGCGTACGCAAACGAATCAATGTTTACGACGCTTTTGTGGAAGGAGCCAAAGAAGGATTCCAAACCGCCATCCGCATCATCCCTTACTTAGTGGCCATCTTGGTAAGCATCAATTTTTTCAGGGCTTCCGGAGCAATGGATTGGATTGTTGATGGAGTAAAATTTACCTTCCAAACAGCCGGCATATCTTCGGAATGGGTGGACGCACTTCCCACAGCCATTATGAAGCCCCTTAGCGGAAGTGGAGCACGCGGCATGATGGTGGATGCGATGAATAATTTCGGTGCCGATTCGTTTGTCGGACGATTAAGTTGTATCCTGCAAGGAAGCACTGATACCACCTTTTATATTTTAGCAGTCTATTTCGGCAGTGTAGGAATTAGCAAGACACGCCACGCCGTTACCTGCGGACTTTTGGCCGATATTTCCGGCAGCATCGCCGCCATTTTGATTGCTTATTTATTCTTCGGATAATTGATTACAACATGGCCAATTTGAAATCCTTGGCAAAAGAAACTGCCATTTACGGACTCAGCAGCATTGTGGGAAGATTCCTCAACTATCTGCTCGTGCCACTCTATACTGCTAAAATCTCCGCTGCCAGCGGCGGATATGGCATCATCACAAACATCTACTCTTATGTGGCACTCCTATTGGTCATTCTGACCTTTGGAATGGAAACCACCTTTTTTAGATATGCTAACAAAGAGCATAGCGATCCCCAAAAAGTCTATTCAACCACCTTAATAGCTGTGGGAAGCGTCGGACTTCTCTTTATCGCGATCGTTCTTTGCCTGCTCAACCCTATTTCAGAATGGATGAACTATGGCAGCACGCCCCAATACGTAGCCGCCATGGCTGTTTGCGTGGCCATTGACGCTTTTCAGTGCATCCCCTTCGCCTATTTGCGTTACCAAAAACGGGCCATCAAGTTTGCAGCCATCAAAATGGCATTTATCCTGTCCAACATCCTGCTCAATCTCGCCTACTTTGTTCTCCTACCATGGATTAACCCCAACGCAGGAGCACCTGATGTGGGATTTGTGTTCTACATCAATCTATTCTGCACCGCGTTGACAACCCTTTTGTTTTGGAAAGAGCTAACAGGAATTCAATGGACCTTTGATAAGGATTTGTTCAAGCGAATGCTCAGCTACGCATGGCCTATTTTGGTATTGGGAATAGCCGGAATCCTCAATCAAACCGCCGATAAAATACTTTTCCCATATCTTTACCCCGACGGAAATGCTTCTGAGCAGTTGGGCATCTATGGCGCAGCCAGCAAAATTGCCATGATCATGGTGATGATCACCCAAGCCTTCCGATATGCCTACGAACCATTTGTTTTTGGAAAAGCCAAAGACAAAGATAACCGTACTACGTATGCTGCAGCGATGAAATATTTCATCATCTTTACCCTACTGGCCTATTTAGTAGTTGTGGGATATCTGGATATCATCAAACACATTATTGGAAGGGACTATTGGTCGGGACTGAAAGTAGTACCTATTGTGATGGCAGCAGAAATCATGATGGGCATCTATTTCAACCTTTCATTTTGGTACAAATTGATTGATAAAACCATTTGGGGAGCTTGGTTTTCAGGCATCGGATGCTTCGTCCTCATTTTGATCAACGTTATTTTTGTTCCACAAATGGGTTATATGGCATGCGCCTGGGCGGGTGTAGCCGGATATGGCACGGCCATGGTACTCTCTTACGTGATAGGACAGAAAAAATATCCCATCAATTATCCTATTAAGAGCATATCAGCCTATTTGGGCATTGCCGCACTCTTCACCGCCATCATGTTGTGGTTGCCTGGAAAACTTTCAGACGGACTGCGACTCTGCACCAATACTTTACTGATTCTGCTTTTCATTGGTCACATCGTGTACCACGACTTCCCAGTTGGTCAACTCCCTATTATTGGCAAATATTTCCGGAAATAAGTCCTCCATTTGCATACAATATTGCTCATGTGAAGGGCCACATATTTACCATTAATAAGTTGGAAATAAAATTATTATATTGGTTGGTCTAATATGCTTTTATCAATCTAACAAGCCTGTTTTCCGTAGGAAAACCGTAGGGGCGTATCGCATACGCCCAATGTGAGCAAATATGATACATTGAAGCGAACATTCCAGCGTTGGGAACAAGGTATTAGATGGAGTTGGCAGACATTTGCTTGGCCGGTTGATTTGCATCTTCACCCATTGGAGGGCGTATGCGATACGCCCCCTACATGTTTAGCATTAATTGGATGAAAACACAATGACCCATGGAGTCACTTTGCATCCACTACATCACGACTATTTTGGAAAAGTGCTACCTCATCAAAATGAGAAACTTTCACAGTTCTATACAAGTTTCACGCTTATCAATCGGACCCTCTATTTAATAAAAAAACTTTCCCAGCAGCGCCAGGAAAGCCCTTAAACAAAATATAAGTATTTAATTCTAAAACATATATGCTACTTGCACCTGCCACGTATTGGCTTTGAAGTCACCGTCACCTCCGTACTTCTCAGCAAACTTGCTCAAAGCAATATTGTAGCCGGCTCCAACTTCCAAATGACCAAGCAACTTTACGCCCAAGCCAATGTTCCAAGTCACATTAGACTTTTTCAATTCAAAGCCTTGGCTAACAGATGTCCAATTCCACTTCTTATCACCCACGTTAAATCCAAACTGCGGGCCGGTAGCCAAATAAGCAGAGGCTAAAGAAGAAAATCCTACGCTGTAACGAAGGTTAATAGGAATCTCGATGGTCTTCATATAGGTAGAAGTACTGTAAGCATTCTGGCCAGCAACTTCAACATCTCCATTCAAACGACGCTGTGAGTATTCCAAAGCAGCATCAACGCCCAAACCAATCAAAGGCACCTTAAATTCAACCTTCGGACCAAGATACCAACCGCAACGATTGTCAGAGCCCAGAGCACCAGGAAGATCATTATAGGATAGTTTACTTAAATTGAGACCACCTACAACACCGAAACTCAACTGAGCCTTCACTGGAACAGCAGCCAACAACATGGTGAAAGCCACTGCAACGATAGCTAAATACTTTTTCATAATAGTTATTTTAATGATTTATCCTTATAAGCCTATACATTGATTCTGACGAATCCTCATCGAATCCGGGCAGAGGGTCAACAGCATTGAACGAAGAACTTTCTTTTTGGAAATCTATATCGGTCACACGCTCATCCACCCAACAAAGACCGTCAGATGACATAAACAGCACAAAGGTAATTTAACTTTTCAGAAAAATAGAAATCATCTGCCAATTTTTATCACTTCATACTCAAGAAAACTCTTCCACAAGCGAGAACTAAAAGATTTGGTCGCCCCAAACAAGGACAATTTGCACCGAAAAAGGCTACCTCAAAACAAAAAAAGTCCATAAAAAAACGTGGTTAAGGAATAATTTGTAAATTTGCGGCGTGTCTATAGAAGAATACGTGGGTTTATACAAGCACCATCACAAATTCGGATGAGACACCGTCACTAAATATTGAAAAGACTCTGCCGTTTGAAACCTTGCATAGACATACACCCAATTCAGACATCTTTCGAGGTCATAGAGCGGACGTACAACTCATAACAAATACCCTTTAACAACAACTATTATGTCAGACATTTCAAGAAGAGACTTCCTAAAGGTTGGAGGAGCCGCAATGGCCGGTTTGGTAGTAGCTCCCAATTCAATTTTAGGTAAAAAGTACGGGCACGTAGCCCCTAGTGACAAACTTAACATCGTAGGAGTAGGCGTCGGAGGCCGCGGAGCTTCCAATTTGGACGCCATGAAGAGCCAAAACATCATTGGTCTTTGCGATGTTGACTGGAAATACGCCAAAGGACAATTTGAAAAATACCCAAATGCCAAGCGCTATAAAGACTATCGCAAGATGTTTGACGAGATTGGCAAAGAAGCCGATGCCGTAATGGTCGGAACAGCCGACCATACCCATGCCATCATCTCGGCAGAAGCCATTACAATGGGTAAACACGTATATTGCGAGAAGCCATTGACTCATACCGTTTATGAAGCCCGTCTGCTTGCCAAGTTGGCCAAGAAATACAAGGTAGCAACACAGATGGGTAACCAAGGAGCATCGGGTGAAGGCACGCGAAAAGTGTGTGAATGGATCTGGAATGGCGAAATTGGCGACATTAAACGCGTTGAAACCTTTACCGACCGTCCTATTTGGCCGCAAGGATTACCTCGCCCTGAACAGAAAGACAACATTCCCGACACCTTAGATTGGGATCTCTTCATCGGTCCGGCCAAATATCGCGACTTTAACAGCATTTACCATCCTTGGAACTGGCGTGGATGGTGGGATTTCGGTACTGGAGCATTGGGCGATATGGCCTGCCACATTCTGCAGCCCGTATTCACGGCACTGAAATTAGGTTCTCCTACACATGTTCAAGGTAGTTCTACCCTATTGCTCACCGATTGCGCTCCAAGTGCACAGGCTTTGAAGTACACTTTCCCCGCTCGCCCCAACATGCCGAAGGTGGCCTTCCCCGAGGTAGAGGTATATTGGTATGACGGAGGAATCATGCCGATGCGTCCAGACAATCTGAAGATTGGAAAGAACCTGAACGACAGCGGTGGTTGCGCCATTTTCTACGGAACTAAGGATACCTTGATCTGCGGATGCTACGGTGTGAACCCGTTCTTACTCTCCGGCCGTGTTCCCAACGCTCCCAAAGTAGTACGCGAAGTCACTACTTCTCACCAGATGGACTGGGTTCGCGCTTGTAAGGAAAGTCCTGAGAACAGAGTTGAGACCCTGTCGTGCTTTGCAGAATCCGGACCGCTCACCGAAATGGTTGACATGGGCGTTTTGGCCATTCGCTTGCAGTCACTGAATCAGATTCTAGACTGGGACGGAGAGAACATGCGCTTCACCAACATCGATCCGAAAGCAGAAATCAAGATTTGCATCAAAGACGGCTTCAACATCAAAGACGGTCACCCCACCTTCAACAAAACATGGTCTGATCCGATCAATGCTGTTGCCTTCGCCAACGAATTGATCAAGCATACTTACCGTGACGGCTGGAAGCTGCCCGACATGCCCTATTAATCAGTTGAAAATTCTCACTTCATAAACTAAATTAGAGAAAGACACAGGGCAAAATCATAAGCCCCTGTGTCTTACTCTTATCATATCACAAACAATTCTTTATGAAAAAAATTCTTTTAATCCTTGCTGTGGCCCTCTTTGCTATGCAACAGCCTATTGAGGGAAAGAAATTGCCTAAAAAAGAAATGGCAATTCAATTGTATTCTATTCGTGAACTGATTGGCGACCCGCAGAAGTTTGCCCAAAACCATGTTGCCGTATTCAAACAACTCAAAGAGATGGGTTACACGGCAGTTGAAGCCGCCAATTACGACAATGGAAAGTTCTACGGACTTACACCCGAAGCTTACAAAGCTGAATGTGAAGCCGCAGGGCTCAAACCCATCTCGTCACACTCCACCCGTGGATTGTCGGACGAAGAAATCAAAAACCACGACTTCACCGCCGCCCTTCAATGGTGGGATCAGTGCATTGCAGCTCATAAAGCCGCAGGTTGCACCTACCTCATCACTCCATGGGGACCTGTACCCAAGAACCTGAAAGAAGCTCAGGTATGGTGCGACTATCACAACGAAATCGGCAAAAGATGTAACGCCGCCGGTTTGAAATATGGATACCACACCCATTCCCACGAATTCCAGAAGGTAGAAGACAAAATTTGGATTGAATACATGCTCGACCACGTGGATGCAGCCAATATGTTCTGGCAAATGGATGTATATTGGTGCGTAATGGCTCAACAAGCCCCCATACAATGGTTTAAGAAGTATCCTGGACGTTTTGCTCTTCTCCACATCAAAGACAAATTTGAAGTAGGCCAAAGCGGCATGGTCGGTTACGACCCTATCTTCAGCAATGCAAGCCTGGCCGGCATGAAAAATTATGTTGTTGAATTGGAAGGAACCGATGGAACCATTGATATCATGGAAGGTGTACGTCGGAGCGCAGAATATCTACGCAGTTCCCAATTCGTAAAAGCGTCCTACACAAAATAAATTCATCCCGTTAATTTTGAAAGTGCCCCTTTCAGTCTTTGCAGTATCTGAAAAGGGCACTTTTCCGTTGCAAAACACCAATCTTACACGGCTCTTTCATTTAACTTTGACATTGTTTGGCAACAACCTAAATAAGTAACATTACCCCAAGAACAACCTTTATAAATATAAGGAATACTTTGTTGGGTTAAATTGAAAGAAGGTTTGTTAGCGCAAAACAATCTAATGACCGATTGAGGTTTAATCAGCAAAACGATTCGGAGATTCAATATGCAACAAACGTCTTGGTAAGATGAATAACGTTCCATCACAACCCGATTTGTTCATTCCCTGACTTGGTTATTCATGATCATCTGATTCAACCATACCTTTTCATCCTTTCGGTCTTATTTTGTAGCAGTTCATCATCATCTTGTCAACAAGCGATTCGGATTTTGAAGTAATTCATCTTCCCATTGCGTCATGTGCATTTCCACTTTGAAGTAGTTCAATGAATGATTGCACACGTGCAATGGCGTCTTGAAGTAGTTCAATGCCTCATTGAACACTTGCACTGAAGGGTTTTGACTATGACTAAAATTACTTCACAGATTATTTGTTTATTTTCTACTTTGCTTT
>CALZOH010000105.1 GCA_945827465.1 uncultured Prevotellaceae bacterium | reverse complement strand
GGGGAAACCTTGCCGCGTTACGGGGGAACATTTTCCCTAGCGGGGAAACCTTGCCACAATCTTTTCCTGTTCGCTCACGTCAGGGCGTATGCGATATGCCCCTACAGTTTTTGCGGGAAACTTTCCACTAACTTTTCCTATTCGCTCTCATCAGGGCGTATGCGATACGCCCCTACAGTTTTTGCGGGAAACTTTCCACGATCTTTTCCTGTTCGCCCACTTCAAGGAGTATGCGATACGCCCCTACACCTATTCGATAATCATCAAGGCTTTATCGAGTGAAAACATCATGCCAAATTAACTCACCTTTTCATCGTGTTTTCATTTTATTCACCGCAAATAATCACTATATAAAAAATCGGTCATTAGACTGTTATGACAAATTATCATAACGCTAATGACCGATCTGGAGTTTAATAATTCACTAATTGCGAAAGACGATGCTGTCGCCCTCAGCGTCAGCCACGATGGGCTGTTCACGATTGACGTTAGCAGAGAGAATCATCCGACTCAGATGATTGAGCAGGTCACGCTGGATGGCTCTCTTAACGGGACGCGCTCCAAACTCAGGGTCAAAACCGGCACGAGCCAGTTGATGTACGGCTGCATCGGTGACGCGAAGGGTAATACCATTCTCGGCAAGATGACGACTGACGGTTTGCAACTGCAGGCGCACGATGTCGGCTATCTGCTCCTCTGTAAGCGGACGGAACATGATGATTTCGTCAATACGGTTGAGAAACTCGGGACGGATGGTCTTTTTTAGCATTTCCATCACCTGCTTGCGAGCATCATTGACAGCCTCCTCGCGCTTCTCTGCTGAAAGGCCGGTAAACCCTTCAAAACGGCTTTGTATGTATGAACTGCCCAAGTTGGAGGTCATAATGATGATGGTATTCTTAAAGTTGACTGTGCGACCTTTGTTGTCGGTAAGCCGACCATCGTCGAGCACTTGCAAAAGGATGTTGAAGACATCGGGATGGGCCTTTTCGATTTCGTCGAAGAGTACGACAGAATAAGGTTTACGCCTTACAGCTTCGGTAAGTTGTCCTCCTTCGTCGTAACCAACGTATCCGGGAGGCGCTCCAATGAGTCGACTCACACTGAACTTTTCCTGATATTCGCTCATGTCGATACGCGTCATCATGGTTTCATCGTTGAAGAGGTATTCAGCTAATGCCTTGGCCAACTCGGTCTTACCCACACCTGTAGTACCCAGGAAGATAAACGAACCGATGGGGCGCTTTGGGTCTTGCACTCCGGCACGACTGCGACGCACGGCGTCACTTACGGCGCTGATAGCTTCCTCCTGCCCTACTACGCGACGATGAAGTTCTTCTTCCATACAAAGTAACTTCTCACGCTCGCTCTGGAGCATGCGGTTGACAGGTATTCCGGTCCAGCGACTGACAACTTCGGCTATATCGTCAGCCGTCACTTCTTCTTTAATCAGTCCGTTTCCCTGCTGAGCCGCAGCAAGCGACTGCTGCACTTGGGCTATTTCGTCGTTGAGTTGCTTGAGTTTGCCGTAGCGAATTTCGGCCACACGTTCATAATTACCCTCGCGCTCTGCCCGCTCTGCCTCGAACTTGAGGTGTTCGATTTCGAGTTTGTTTTGCTGAATCTTATCGACCATGGCTTTTTCGCTCTGCCACTTGGCACGATAGGCCTGTTCTTGCTCTCGCAAGTCGCTAATAGTTTTGTTGAGTTGTTCCAATTTTCCTTCGTCACCTTCTCGCTTGATGGCTTCACGCTCAATTTCGAGTTGTTTCAGCCGACGGATAATCTCGTCGAGCTCTTCAGGCAACGAGTCGCGCTCAATACGCAGTCGAGCCGCAGCTTCATCCATCAGGTCGATGGCTTTGTCGGGCAAGAAACGATCACTGATGTAACGCTGTGAGAGTTGCACGGCAGCAATTACGGCATCATCTTGGATACGTACCTTATGGTGATTTTCATAACGCTCCTTCAATCCACGCAAGATAGATATACTGTCTTCAGTCGATGGTTCGTCAACCATGACCACTTGAAAACGGCGCTCCAAGGCTTTATCCTTCTCGAAATACTTTTGGTATTCATCAAGGGTGGTAGCACCGATGGTACGAATCTCACCACGACTCAAGGCCGGCTTCAGAATATTGGCCGCATCCATGGCCCCTTCGCCCTTACCGGCTCCTACCAGCGTATGAATCTCGTCAATAAAAAGAATGATGGAGTCGTTGCTTTTCTTCACCTCATTAATCACGCTCTTCAATCGCTCCTCAAATTCACCTTTGTACTTTGCACCAGCGATAAGAGCACCCATATCGAGCGAAAAGAGGCGCTTCTCACGCAATGTTTCAGGCACATCGCCTTTCATGATACGTTCAGCCAAACCTTCTACGATAGCGGTCTTACCGGTACCCGGTTCACCAATGAGAATGGGATTATTCTTGGTACGCCGACTCAAGATCTGCAACACACGACGTATTTCGTCGTCTCGACCGATCACCGGATCAAGACGGCCTTCGCGAGCGTCCTTCACCAAGTCACGGGCATACTTGCCCAAAGCCTGATAAGTCTCTTCGGCCGATTGGCTATTAACCTTGCTTCCGCCACGAAGTTCCTTTACGGCCTTTGAGAGCGCCGCTTCCGTAATACCGGCATCCTTGAGCAAACCGCTCACCGTACTCTTCACCTCGAGCAGAGCCTGAAGCATGGCCTCAAGACCCGTAAACTCGTCGCCATTGCGCGAAGCTATCTCCTCTGCCTTCATCATCACCTCGTTGGCCGTCTGCGAAAGATAGGGCTGACCGCCTGACACCTTGGGCAACGAGCGCAACTGATTCTCGAGAATCGACTGCAACTGCGACACATTGACACCTAACTTCTCAAAGAGAAACTTCGTGACATGCTCACCTACTTCCATCACCCCACAAAACAGATGCTCCGGTTCGATGGCCTGTTGGCCGCCCGATGCGGCCCTGCGCAATGCAGCCTGAACTGCCTCCTGCGCTTTAATTGTGTACTTGTCGATTGTCATCATGATTTATTTTTATGATTGATTTCTGACACATATTTATCCAAAAAGCGTGCCAACAGTCCGAATAGGAGTAAAAAAATTATTTCGTATTCAGGCACGAGTATTTGACGAAAAGTACTAATTTCGCCAAGCGTAACATAATAAAAGCCGAGAAACTCCGTTTTAGAACTACTCGAAAGTCCCGGCAACGGATTATTAAATATTCCTCTATTGATAAAACAAACAAGAAATATAAACCTATAATCATATTATCATGATGGACAAACAGCCGAAAGAAAATCCCGCACGCATGCATGCTAAGCTCGTCGAAGTGACTGAATTTTCCGACGAAGTAATGGCACACGTACAACGCCTTCTGGCGCAGTATACTCCCAATCGGAGCCCGTTTCTGAAATACACTCTCTGTACCATTCTGAACTCTACCTCTTCACATCTCTTCTTCCTACGCCCTGAGCACACCAACGCACAGGATCAGGCAGAAGAGAAACAGGTATTGGGTATGGTCACGGTGAACATTTGTCAGACCTGCTCTTCTCCCCGTGCTTGGGTGGATGACTTCGTAGTTGACGAAAAATATCGTCGCCACGGATTGGCCCACACCATGATGGACCAGGTGTTGAAATTTGCCCACTATCTGGGTGCCCCCAGCGTAATGCTGACAGCCAGCGACCTCCGTGTAGCCGGTAATCAATTCTGCAAAACCTTTGGATTTGAAGAATACGACACCAACGTCTATATCTACCGAATGCCCATTGGCAACAAGGGCATCTAAATATGGAACAAGAGATGCCCACCACGAAAGAGGGAAACATCTCCTGCTACCATAATTAACAAAAGACTTGCTTCAAATATTTACAACTTCAAAGCCTCCTACTTCGGTAACATCGTCAAAACCCGCAGTAGGAGGCAATTCTTTTAGCCATATGCGTGTACACAGAATGGCACAAGCATGATAGAATACAGCTACCCGATGATAGGGCTTCGTGCGCAATTCGCTGAAGAAATCTGCCATACGCTCCATCACTTGTCGTGTAGACTCACCTTCGGGCATACGAATGTCCATATAGTGATGATACCATTCGTCAATGTGACTCTGTGGCACACGACTGAAGGGAACCATTTCCATACTGCCCATACTCATTTCGATAAGACGGTTGTCACGTTCAGCATCGGGATAGCCGCAAAAGGCGGCTAACTTGGCTGCACGACGAAGCGGACTACAATAAACTTTATCAAACTTTACGTTTCCAAGACGTTGACGGGTGCGCGTAGCCTCTTCAACAAACGTGGAACTGACATCCAAATCAGTACGACCGTAACAAGTGGGCTCCGAAAGATTCACACTGGTATGACGAATCAAGTATACTTCCATCTGCAAATAGGTATTTGAGGATTACCGAAGAAATTAGGAGATAAACCGCCGTAAAAATTCCGACATGTTTATCTCCTATTCTTTCTCCGAATGGTCTTTCTTCAAAAAAATGTCTTTCTCTAAAAATTACTCTTTATTTTCTTCTACTGCCTCGGATGATGGTTCTTCTCCAGGCGTTTCAAACTCAGTGTAACCATTATTCACCAGAAGATTATACCAAGTGATCATCTTGCGAATATCATTGGGATAAACACGGTCGGCATCATAATCAGGCAACACACCGGCCAAGAAATCGGCCAATTCATCCTTACTCATTTTCTTGGGCTGCAAGTCAAGCGCATTGCCGCCGTATTTCTCAGAAATTTTGGTAAAGAGTTTCATTAAAGGAATGTCTCCGTCGTTGGTATAAATCGAAATGTCGTTGAGTGAAGAAATCTGGTCACGCATACCAACTGCATGACGTTTCTTGTCACTATCAAGAGTTTCAACTATCAATGTGGTGCGTCCACGCGATACCAACAAAAACAAACCGGGCTTGCCCGAAATCGCTAATATATTTTTTTCCATATTCTCTTATAGTAATTGTTAATTTGTAAAGACACTGTCAGGCCTATATCGGGACTCGACCTCCGAGGATTCCTGACTTTTCGGAGTTGCAAAGATATAAAGATAATGTCACACTTGCTTCGCCACAACCTACAAAAAGTGTTCCGCCACCAGCTATATCCTTGAGCGGACAACTGTCAGCAACTGATTCACCAATTCTTCAGATGTCAACCGTCCGTCATTATTCAGAAGAAGATGGGCCCGACGCTCTTTCTCGTCGTCAGCCATCTGCATTTCGATCCATTGCTGCACTTCTGCACGCGTTTTACCGTCACGTTCCATCACACGCTTGATACGTACCTCGAGCGGGGCCGTCACACACACGGTCAGATCTACTTCCTGATCGAATCCGGCCTCAAAGAGCAGGGCACACTCCATCACCACGCAAGGAACTTCTTGTTGCCTCCCTTTCCAACGATTAAAGCGCTCACGTACCAAAGGATGAACCAACTCATTCACCTGCGCAGCCTGCTGATGACCCTTGCGAATGAAATCTGACAACAGAGGCTTATTAAGACTACCGTCAGATAAGAGGACTGAAGTCTGCAATAATTGCGACAAACGATGATGAAGACCGACGTTAGACAACATTTCAAGACGCGCTTCTACATCTGTATAGAAAACAGGAATTCCCTTTGCTTCAAGACACCGGCTTACGAAACTTTTACCACTGCCTATACCTCCAGTAATACCTACACTAAAAGGTTTCATCAACAATATCTTCGATGAGGAAGTCTACTTGGTTGGGAACAATTCGCACATGAGACACACCAACCGGTATCGATTTCAAATAAAGGTGTACATTGCCATCAGTTTCCTTCAACAGGTCTTCGTAATTGACCACAAGTGTAAAGTCTTCGGCATTAATCTTTCGATACATGCTCATTCCAACCTGGAAAATGATTTTCACCTTTGAGGGGAAGGTGCGCAAAGTTTTGGAAGCAGGAAAATTCACCCACTTTACAGGGACATCGACCGTCTTCTCTGTCATTTGGTCTACATTGATACGCACTCTCACACTACCGGGATCGCATTTGGCCCCACGCACCTTGGCCAAATTGACACGCAAGTCTTGATTGGCCGAAAGATTGGTCATCACTAACGGTACGGTTGAAACAGACTGCATGGTATCAAGTTGTTCACGCAAGGCGTAAACCGTCACTGAATCGGGTACTACTTGAACAGACGAAATGCCGTATAGCTTTTCAGGCTTTAGATTGGACTTGAGAACCACCGGCAGTTTCACGTTCAAGCCATTATTGAAATAGTATTCCAATCGGTCGGGCTTGGCTGAAACGAGACGCGTAGTAGGCATGAGTTTTTGCAGAAGCACTTTGGTAAGGTCGCTGATTGGAACTACCACATGTCCGGAATTTCGGTCGTAGTTTCTGAAATCCACATAAAGCGTGGGCATACCTTTATATTGATAGTTGAGAAGCTGACTTCCTTTATCTTGCACCACTACTTTGAAGGACTTGGGAAGATCTGTAGTAATCACTACATTGTCGGGCACTCCAATTAACTTCACCGGTACGTAGAAATCCTTTTCATACTCATCATTCAGGGTGAGGAACAACCAAAATGAAGCCGAAAGAACCAGAAAGAAAACAAAAACGAGAAAATTTCTATTACTCAAACGCAATAGAAATTTTCTCATATTAATATGTAAGAAGTTCAGGCGAATCATCTTGACAACGCCATGACTCTAATTATTTCTTCTCGGCCTGTTGTTGAGCTGCCGAAGCAGAATCAGCATAGATGCAAGCGCGATCAACGCGAATCTTTACATCCTTAGCGACTTCAAGAACAATCACGTTCGAGACTTCTTCAATCTGACGGATGATTCCATGAATGCCACCGGCCGTAATCACTTCCTGACCTACGTGAAGAGCCTTACGGAATTTCTCAATCTCTTTTTGTTTCTTCTGCTGCGGACGAATCATGAAGAAGTACATGATAGCGAACAGAGCAATAATCATGATCCAGAAACTAATTCCGGAACCTGCGGCAGCTGAACCAGCGGCCTGCAAAAGGGCTGTCATCGTTGTTATCATTTTCTTTTAAAATTTACGAGTTTCTTGGGGTCGAGTTTTTTCTCCTTCTTGAGTTTCTTGACAATGGCATCCAAAATACCATTGATATATCCACTACTCTGGGGAGTGCTATAAACCTTTGCGATATTGATATATTCATTTAAACTTACGCACACATCAATGCTGGGGAAATTAAGAATTTCTGCCAAAGCACACTCCATAATTACCAAATCCATCACTGCTACGCGCTCCATATCCCAATTCTTATTGCACATCTTGATTAACTCATCATAATCCTTGCGATAAGAAATGACATATTGGAAGAGTTTTCCTGCAAATTCCTTGTCTTCGTCTTCGCTATAAGCGGGCAACAAAGGCTGACTGGCACCTGCAGGTTCGGTGAAACGCTTGATTGTCTTCAATACAAACGTATCAATGATAGTCTTATCGTCATTCCAATAAAGGCTCCACTCTTCCAAGGCGTTTTCAGCATTCTCGTCATTGGCAACAATCTGCTTATATGCCTTCCGCCAGAACTCACGGTCAGCCTCATAGGAATCTTCCTCAGAATCCATGTATTCCTTATAGATTTCACTTTCCACTATCTGTTTGTAAAGGCCTCGGATAACGTCTTCAGCCTCTGTCCACTTATGATTCTGCCGATTTTCTTCAAACTGACAGAGTTGCTCATTGATGGCTAACTGAGCGGCAAAGCGATTCTTCACAAACTTGGGATTGGGCATCTCTGTACTGCCGATTGTTTTCAAGCGTTCTGTAAGCGATTCATACTTTTTCTCAGCATAATCAGTTACATTGGTAATCAGCAGCAAAAGATAATGGTAAAGGTCATAAGCTTTTGAAAGACTGAACGCCAACTCCTTCATGGCGGCATCAAAATCTTTATCACAGTTCTTATGGTTGGCATAAGCCAACTGAACAACTTTCAATCTTACTATTTCTCTGTTAATCATTTCGCAACCGAAAGATATTTATTTCCGAGTGCAAAATTACGCATTTAATTCCAAACTACGCCCACCACATACGTCTTATTTTTGCCATTCTGCCGAGAAATGACTGCCGCAATTTGTTTATTCCGGTAAGTTTGTGTAATTTTGCACCGCTTTTGCCGCCAAGGTGAATGAAAACAGCATTCGTGTGATGGCGAATTAGCAATTAACTAATTTAGAGTAACACTATTTAAAGATGAAAGAATTCAATCTCAAAGGAACAAAAAGATGCGATTTGGGCAAAAAAGCCACTCGCGAGTTGCGCAAGGCCGGTAACATCCCCTGCGTTATTTATGGAAACCAAAAAGACGCTGAAGGCAACGTCATTGCCACTCATTTCACCGTACCTTTTGAAGGTATCCGCAAGTTGATTTACACTCCCGACATTTTCGTAGTGAATGTTGACATTGATGGCGTAACTTGCAAAGCTGTTATGCGCGAAATCCAATTCCATCCGGTAAAAGACAATGTTCTCCACGTAGACTTCTATCAGATTACCGAAGGTGAGCCTATCACCATGGAGGTTCCCGTAGTATTTGAAGGTCATGCCAAGGGTGTACGCGAAGGTGGTGCCTTGTTTGGTCATATGCGTCGCCTGAAAGTTCTCGGTCAATATGAGAACATCCCTGAGAAACTCCATATTGATATCACGGAGTTGACCATTGGCAAGAGCATTAAAGTGGGCGATTTGGCATTCGAGAATTTGGAACTCGTTAATCCGAAGCAGGCTTTGGTTTGCACCATCCGTTCTACACGTGCTGCCGCCGCTGCTGCCGCTGCCGCCGCTAAGTCTTAATTAGTCTCAGCATCGGATGAATTTCCTGATTGTTGGTTTGGGTAACATCGGTGACGAATACGAGAATACCCGACATAACATAGGCTTTAAAATATTGGACGCCCTCGCTAAGGCGTCCAATATTTGCTTTGAAGACAAGCGGTATGGTTTTATTACCGAACTGAAGGTAAAAAACCAAAACCTCATTCTTCTCAAGCCCTCCACTTACATGAACACCAGCGGTAATGCCGTGCGCTATTGGGTGAACAAGAAGAACATTGACCTTGAGCGCCTGCTCATCGTATGTGACGACTTGGCTTTACCCTTCGGCACCCTGCGCATGAAACCCAAAGGCAGTGAAGGCGGTCACAACGGTTTGCGCAGCATTACACAATGTCTGGGCACCAACCAATATGCACGCCTCCGCTTCGGCATTGGCAGTGATTTTCCCCACGGAGCGCAGGTCGACTGGGTTTTGGGTGAGTTCGGTCCCGATGAAATGGAGAAAATGGCTGAGCGCACTGAAACTGCCGGTAAGATGATTACCACCTATTGCTTGGCAGGCATACAAACTGCCATGAACCAATTCAATGGCAAATAGGTATCTCGGTCTCCCTCTTCACTCTCATCCTTACTTTTATTCCTTATATATATTAAATGAGTCAGGAAGCACGTATTGACAAATGGTTGTGGGCTGCTCGCATCTTCAAGACCCGCAGCATTGCTATCGACGCATGTAAAAACGGGCGTGTCACCATCGACGGGGCACGCACGAAACCTTCGCACCTCGTAAAAGCCGGCGACATCATCAGTGTGCGTAAACCTCCCATCACTTATACCTTCAAAATCAAGCAAGCCATCGAACGGCGAGTGGGTGCCAAACTGATTCCTGAAATCTTAGAGAACATCACATCTCCAGAACAATACGAATTGCTCGAAATGAGTAAAATCAGCGGATTCATCAATCGCGCCAAAGGTACCGGAAGACCCACCAAGAAAGAACGCCGAGATCTGGACGACTTCATTACGCCCACTTTTATGGACGAGGATTTTTTTGATGAAGAAGATGACGACGATGATTTTTAACCCCAAATAGGTCATGAGCATTGTGATGACAATAACTTTATTTTTGAATAAACGTATTTTCGTTTTTCGGTCACAATGGGGCTTCATTGTAACCGAAAAACGGTAAGACAGATAACAAAAAGAAAGTTTGTTAGCGCAAAACAGTCAATTGACCCAATTGGGTTAAATTATTTCTTTCCTTGAGATTCACGTAGTGAACTAAGCACGAACGATTTTAGACGACAGCCATCTCACGACTGTCGTTCCCAGCAACCATCCTAACAGTACTCCTAAAGAATTGGCGACAAAATCCAGGATGTCACCACTACGCCGACCGCCAGTACAGGTTGCCTGAAGTATTTCAATCAGACCACTCATCAAAATAGGCACCAACACAGCCACCCATAACAAGGTGATGCGACTCAACATCTTTCCCTTAGACTTCTGACGCCAATATTCCCACCAGAATACAGAGGTTGTTCCGCCATACATCAGCAGATGCGCCCATTTGTCGATAAATGGCACATCATCCAATTGAGTTTTGGGAGGCATACAAAAACACAACACCCAAATAGCCACCACACACAAGGTAGTAAGAGGATACATTGTTCCCACCTTCAGTATTTTCTTCATACGAATTCCGTTATTACATTCACACAGTGCTTTCTTCATCTAATTCGATGCAAAATTAATCATTTGCAATGACTCTTTCCTTTTGCACGACCTATTTCCGTATTCCATGCTAAAACTTTGTCAGCATAACAAAACCACTAAATTGAAAAAGGATGCACTTTGTCAGCAAAGCAAGACAGTTTCCGAACGCAAATGAAAAGGCATCCACATAGTATGCTCAATTTCCCTAATGGACTTGAATGATTCCTCCTTGCGAGAATCCACATAAAATGTAAAAAATACCTGCCAATTGTATGATTCTGTTTTAAAACTATTGGTAACTTTGCCAACACGAAGTTACGAAAAGAGTGTAATTCATTGGAAATGAGCGTAGGTTAATTGCTCATGATAGTAATAGGTTACGATTTAGTT
>CALZOH010000104.1 GCA_945827465.1 uncultured Prevotellaceae bacterium | reverse complement strand
TACACCTGTTCGATGATTGTCACGGCTGAATATGGTTTATAATTACACCTGTTCGGTTATTGTCGGGACTGAATACGGTTGATGATTACACCTGTTCGGTGAAAAATGGGCATGCGTGGAATGGTTGGTCGGGGTGGGTTTATTTGTTTTGAAGCAGTTGCAGCATGATGTCGGCGGCACGTTGGGGGGCACCGGCGGGACCTAAGCGGTTGATCATGTCTTCGTAGCCGTTGAGCTGGGCTGCCCTGCCCTCGCCGCCTTTGACGATGAGGGCGAGCCGACGGCGGAGTTCGCTTACACACATCTTGTCACCGATGAGTTCGGGCACGACTTCGCGGTCGACGATGAGATTAACCAAGGAGATATAGGGCACCTTGAGCAAATGCTTCTTGAGAAAACGTACCAACGGACCTAAGGGTGCATAGTAACACACGACCTGCGGAACGCGCATGAGGGCGGTTTCGAGCGTGGCCGTGCCCGACGTGACGAGGGCGACCTCGGCATGCTGCAACAGTCGGAGCGTATCGTCGACGATGAAGTGCATTCCGGGGGTGGAGAACAGGTCGGAATAGTGGCGACGATAGTATTTCTCGGAAATGTCGGACACGCCGGCTACTACTACTTGGTAACCTGCTTGCAGATAAGGCTTCGCCGCGCGGCACATGACAGCGAGGTTGTCTTTGATCTCCTGCCGACGACTGCCGGGCAAGAGCGCTATGACGGGCTTCTCGTCCAGTCGGTAGTGGGCGAAGAAGGCATCGATGTTGCGCGGGTGCCGTTGAACGTATTCCGAGATTTCATCGACCGAGGGGTTCCCTACGTAATGAATGGGATAATGGTGTTTCTGCTCAAAAAACGGTACCTCAAAGGGCAGGATGGAGAAGAGTTGGTTGACGTAAGCACGTATATCGCGAATGCGGTGCTCTTTCCAAGCCCAAATCTTGGGCGAGATGTAGTAGTACACGGGTATCTCGGTCTGGGTGCGAACGTATTTGGCAATGGATAGGTTGAAGCCAGGGTAGTCAACGAGTATCACCACGTCGGGATGCCACCTCATGATACACTGACGACAGGTTCGCATGCCTTTCAAGATGGTTCGTGCGTGAAGCAAGACGGGTATGAAGCCCATGTACGCAATGTTTTTGTAGTGTCGGATGCGCACGCCACCCACGGCACTCATGCGATCGCCTCCGAAGAAACAGTATTCAGCCTTAGGATCACGCTCTTTAATGGCTTGCATCAGCCTCGAAGCATGTAAATCGCCGCTGGCTTCGCCGGCTATCAGGAAATATTTCATAGTGGCCAGTCGGATAATTGGTCTAACAATGCGTTGTCGGTGACGTCGACGCGAACGGGTGTAATGGCTACATAGTCATTTTTCAAAGCCCACGAGTCGGTATCGGTTTCGTCAGGCTCGTCGTCGATACACTCTCCGCCCAACCAATAGTAGCGACCTCCTCTGGGATGCCGGCAGACGGTGTATTCATCTGCCCAACGCGAGTATCCCATGCGACACATCCGCACTCCTTTGAGGGGCGTGACAGCGGGAAAATTGACGTTCAGACACGAACCATAGGGCAAACCTCGCCTCAGCACTTCGGCCGTGATGCTTTGCACATAGGGGGTCAAGGGTGAAAAGTCGGCATTCGGGTCTTGGTCGACGAGCGAGAAGGCTACGGCGGGCAGTCCTTGAAGGGCGCCTTCGATGGCAACACCCATGGTGCCGGAGTAATGGACGTTGATGGTGGCATTACTTCCGTGGTTGATGCCTCCTACAACCAAGTCAGGCTGTCTGCCCAGCATCTGATCGAGTGCGAGCTTGACGCAATCGACGGGAGTTCCGGTGCACGAATAGACGGTGAGGCCGTCTTCGGAGCGCACCAGCGTCGAACGGACCGGTATTTCGCTGGTGATGCTGCAGGCCGCTCCCGAACGAGCCCGGTCGGGGGCCATGACAAAGAGATGACCGAGTGGTTGCAACATGGTGATGAGTGACTGCAGACCCTTGGCAGCCACGCCGTCATCGTTGGAGAGGAGGATCAGAGGTTTCATGCTCATGAACTGATATGATTTGATGTTGTTACAAAGGTAATGCTTTTTTGAAAGAGGGAGCTACGACCGCGATGTCTATTTGTTCCAAAGGTTGGGCAGTCCGCCATGACCCCGCATCCGCTTTACGGCCTGGCTGAACGGAGCCGTGCGGCCGGAGTGGATGTCGTAGAGTCGGGTTGCAGTGAGGGTCATTGCCGCTACCTGCTCGGCATAGGGACGGTCGGTGACGTCGACCAGACCGCAGTGATAGTTCTCACCATCGAAGCGTCCGAGCATGTCTTGGTCGGCCCACTGGAAATATGCCGTGCCTACGAGCGAGGGATGGGCGTAGGCTTGTTCTACATAATACCGGTAGGCTTGCGCCCGGGCTGACTCGTTGTCGGTTTGCCAGAGGGATTGACCGTAACCACGGTCGACAGAACCAAAATGAAACTCACCTATCATGATGGGGAGGTCGGTGAGGTCGCGAATACGGTCCAGTCCGTCCTTGCGCGGGGCTTTGTCGTAACAGTTGAAGCTGTAGACGTCGAAGTGACGGCCGCAGAGTCGGAGCAAACGTTCGCTCAAACCGTAGGGATCGCCGAAGCGCATGCCCAGGTTCAAGTGATGGGGGTCGTGCTTCTTGAGCAGTGTGTCGGTCTGCCCGAGGAAGGTGGCAAAGGTTTCATACACGAAGTCGGAGCGGGAAGCGTCGGAGTCGCCATGTTGGGAGAGGTAAGAGCGCAGGGCCTGCTTGATAGGACGGTCGCCGCCGTCGAGTATCATCTGACACAGGGCTCGTTCGCGTCCGAGCCAGGCCGGTTCGTTACCGAGGAAGTAGCCGATGAGCCAAGGATGATCCTTTAATGAGGCTACTTGTCGGGCCAACGAACGGTCGAGGTGGCTGACAAAGTCAGGATCGTAGACGTCGGCCAGTCCCATGAGGCTGCCTGAGAGGCCGAGATCGTAGAGTTGATGCAGAAACGCCTTGCGCCCGGCCTGGGCAATGCGTCCGTCTGACCAGTTGGCAATGGTGTTGATGCCCCATTTATCCATGCGTTTGAATATCATGTCCGTGGCCTTGGCTTCAAACTGGCTGCCATAACGCCGATAGAGGTTCCACCAGCCGAAGGACGGGACGGGCTCGCCCGTTTCGGCGTTGACTTGTCCCATGAGACGGAGCACATCGGCCGGCGGCAGCTCCTTGAACATGCCGCCGCGACGGTTGACGCCCCTCACACTGCCCCCGTTACTGAGGTGAACGCAGTCCACTCCGACCGAGAGGAAGAGGTATCCGTCGGGATCAACGAGCCACCACCGGTCTTTCAGCTTCTGCACGCGAAAGAAGCCGGTGGCTTTGAGTTTCTTTTGAAGGTAACCACCGTAGCGCGAATAGTTGAACGGAGCGGTAGACACCTCTTCGGCCTCTTCGGCCCGCCACTGTTGCTGCAGCTCCGAGAGCGATTTTACTTTCCCTGCATAGTCAATCAAGTTGTTCTGACCGAACTCATCGACCGCAGGACGGGTCTCCATATAGAGGTCGCCCGGATCTTCGCGAGTGAGATAGACATTACGCAGTTCGAGCGAGGGTTGCCCGATGGGACATTGCATGCGAAAACCGATGGAATCGACGTCGACCAGGGGACAGCGATGGCCGCCGAGGTTAATCCAGCCCGTGAACCGGGGCTGATTGTAGGTGGCAGCGAGGTCAATGGCCGAACCGGGCTGGTCGGTAAAGAACCGAAGAGGTATCACCAGGCGGTTCCAGGCATTGGGTACGTAGCACATCACACGCAGTTCGTTGTAGCCGCCCCGCGTGGTAAGGCCGACGTGGAAGCGCTGGGACGTGGTGATGCGGTATTCGAGCACCACGTAACGGAAACGACTCCAGTCACGCGGCAGAGACGGGTTGATTTCTTTCAACGCGAGCTTCTCTCCGGCCACTTCATAGCGCGGATCGAACGTAATACGGCGGATGCCCTCGGCCGATACAGGGCCGCAGAGCCAAACGGCAAGCAAAAGTAATAGGATGGTTTTCATTGTCGGGATGTATTTAACTTTGCACAAAGTTACAAATTATCGAGAAACAGCATCGTTTTATTGGAAGAATAGGCAAGAAATCGTACATTTGCAGATACATTATTAAAAGATAGACCATCATGAGAAACCCAATCAGACGCATTTCGCTGCTCTTGGCGGTAGCACTGGCCACGATGAGCTGCCATTCAAGTCAACTCAGGGTAGACAACCTGAAGACTGAACACATGGAGAACCCTTCTACCCTTGATACACGGCATCCACGCTTTTCGTGGGTGAACCATGTCACGAAGACATCAGCGCGGGGACAACAACAAACAGCCTATCAAATAGGCGTAGCCTCGTCGCTCGAGAACCTGAAGGCCGGAAAGTATGACATGTGGGACAGCGGACAACGCAGCTCCGGCGAGTCACACCTGGTGAAGTACGGGGGAAAAGCACTCGAATCAGGCAAGGACTACTACTGGAGAGTGCGCACTTGGGACCGTGAGGGCAAAGCATCGGCCTGGAGTCGGCCTGCACGCTGGGGCATGGGCCTGTTGGAGAAGAGCGACTGGAAGGCAACCTGGATTGATTCACCCCAGGACGACGGCGGAGTGCCCCTCTTCCGCAAGACGTTCAGCCTGGACAAGAAGGTAAAACAGGCCAAAGTGTTCGTGTGCGGCTTGGGTTTCTTTGAACTCTACCTCAATGGCAAGCGCGTAGGCGACGACTACCTGGTGCCGAACCTGAGTAACTACAACCTGCGACCCGACCTGGTGAACGCAGGTCTGGCGCTCGAAGACAATTTCACGGGATACAGGGTGCTGTACCTCTCTTATGACGTGACCGACTACCTCAAGAAGGGAGAGAATGCAGCGGGAATGATGCTGGGTAACGGCTTTTATCATCCCGACAAACCCATCGCCGGCAACTACGGACACCCGTGTATGATTCTGCAACTGGCCGTAACCTATCAGGACGGCACCGTCAC
The DNA here is from genome assembly GCA_945827465.1 of uncultured Prevotellaceae bacterium. GTDB lineage: Bacteria > Bacteroidota > Bacteroidia > Bacteroidales > Bacteroidaceae > UBA6382. The sequence goes on along the minus strand of CALZOH010000104.1, from coordinate 5,960 downwards.
AACCATCGTGAGCGATGAGAGCTGGACCACCCGACCCTCGGCCATCACCTACAGCGGCATCTATCAGGGCGAAACCTACGACGCCAACCGCGAAACACCGCGCTGGGCCGAGGTAGACTGCCCCGACCCCGAAGCCTGGAAACCCGTGAGAAAGGCCGACGGACCTATTGGTGAACTCACAGCCCAGGCCTCGCCGAGCGATAAGATCACGGAAGTGTTGCAGGCCCAGAGCCTGAAGAAGGTGGGCGAGAAGAAATACGAAGTCGACTTCGGCAAGGAGATATCGGGTTGGATCCGGTTCAAGAACATCGAAGGCGCCAAAGGCGACACGCTGAGAGTGAACTACGTGTGCGAATCGCCCCAAGGCACCCAAAACTACCTGTTCAACGGCAACGGGAAAGCCTCGTGGGCACCCCACTTCACCTGGTTTGTATTCAGCAAAGCCGTCATCAGCGGCATCGACAACCTGACCACGGCCCAACTGCAGGCTGAAGCCGTAAACACCGACGTGAAAGTGAACACCGAGTTCAGCACGTCGAACGACCTGCTGAACACGATCAGCACCATTTGGCAACGCTCCCAGATTGATAACATGCACGGTTGCATTGCCAGCGACTGCCCGCACCGCGAACGCCTGCCTTACACGGGCGACGGACAGGCCGCGTGCTCGATGGTGATGCACACGTTCGATGCCGCACCCTTCTACCAGAAGTGGATTCGGGACGTGCGCGACGCACAAGACAAGGACAGCGGCTACGTGCCCAACAGTGCTCCGTGGCAACCCGGATGTGGTGGCGGTGTACCCTGGGGTGCTGCTATGAACGTGATGCCCTGGGAGTTCTATCTACACTACGGTGATCGACAGCTGTTAGAGGACTGTATGGAGCCGATGGAGGCTCAAGTGAACTACATGCTGACGTGGTTGCAACCGGATGGGACCATGTTCCAGAAGCGAGCCAACGTGGGCAAGAGCGAGCCGAACTATTGGTTTAACCTGGGCGACTGGTGTCCGCCTTACGGACTGGCCAAAGACGACCTGGTGCACACCTTCTACCTGTGGCATTGTGCCGATATCACGGCCAAAGCCGCCCACGTATTGGGTCGCACAGACGAAGAACAGAAGTACAGAGAGATTGCAGACAAGACGCGTGAGAGCTTCCACCGCGCCTACTACGACGAACAGAACGGCACCTACGGCGAATCGGGCGCCAACATCTTCGCGTTGGCCATGGGCGTGCCCGAAGACAGACTGGAGGCTGTGAAGAAGAGCCTGCGACAGGAGATTAAAGAGAAGCACGACGGCCACGTCATCGTCGGTTTCGTGGGCATGAGGTTCTTCCTCGAGGTGCTATCGGAGTACGACATGCACGACTTGGCTTACGAGTCGATGAATAAGACCGACTTCCCAAGCTTTGGTTACTGGATAGCACAGGGCGCCACGACCACTTGGGAGCAGTGGGACTGCCAAAACTCGCACAATCACCCGATGTTCGGCAGCGGTTTGGTATGGTTCTACCGCACACTGGCCGGCGTCCGGATCGATGAGTCGCAACCCGCCTTCCGTCACTTCTTCATCGAGCCCGTCTTCACGGCCGAACTGCCTTACGTGAAGTACGCACACGACACGCCCTATGGCCGGCTCGTGTCGGAACTGCAGAAAACAGACGGAGTACAGAAGGTCAACGTGACCGTACCGGTGGGATGCACCGCCACCCTGTGCCTGCCCGCGGCTGAAAACGCCATCAACGAGTCGGGCCGGAGCCTCGACCAAGCGCAGAACGTGAGCGTAACAGGTCAGGAAGAGGGCCGCACCTGCATCAAACTGGAGCAAGGCAGCTATAGCTTCAGCTTCAAATAAGGTCGACAACATATATAATAAGGAGTCCGCAGCGAATGGCAAGGTTCGCTGCGGATTTTTTGACCCCGAAACGACCGCCGGGAAAGGCCCGGACCAAAGGCGATGAGGGCGATGAGAAGCACGCTCATCCCCCAACAAACGGTGACGAAAACCGACGAGAAGAAAAAATCAGGCTCAAAATGAAAAAAATCACCAAATAATGAGGTATTAACTCAAAATAATCGAGAATATTTGATGGAGAGTTGAAAAAAACATCTTACCTTTGCTGCAAACTAAGTAGAAACATGAAAGTAGTACATCAACTCATCATCGCAGGAATCGCCCTGATGGCATGCGCACTCCCGGCTCAGGCCGAGGCGTTCGAGAGCAGCCCCATCGCCGTGGAAGCCCAGCAGCCCGAAATCAAGATCTATGTGAAGGGCCAGACAGTAAGAATAGTTGGTGCTGCAAAGAAAAGTCTGCAGGTATTCAACCTCACCGGCACCCAAGTGGCCTCGCATACAATTGAAGCCGACGACCAATCCATCACGCTCGACCTGCCCAAGGGTATCTATGCGCTGAAAGTGGGAAACGTTGCACGCAAGATTACCCTGTAACTACCCTCGTCACCCTCCGGTTCACCATCACTTCACAACCCATGAAAACCAGATGAGAAGTCTTTTCGGAGTACTTTTCATAATTGCGCTGACCGTCGTTAGCTGTACGAAACATACCCCCTCCTACCCTTTTGCCCAATTCGACGGCAACCGCCTCGACTCGCTGCGCAACCCGGCTTGGACCGTGAGCGAACGACAGGTGAGAAGGTATATCGACTCGTTCAGACTGAGCCGACGGGACACGAACTACATTGACCTGGCCGTGAACCGCTACTATGCGGCACGAAAACCCTACCTGTGGATTACCCGCTGGGGATGTGACGAGAAGCTTGACACCTTGGTGAAATACCTGGAAGAAGCACAACGACACGAGGGGGTGCCCGAAAACCGCTTCTACCTGAAGACCATCACCGAAAACCACCAACGACTCAAGAGCCGCAACTTTGACGCCGGGCACAGCGTGAGCCGCACACTGGCCCAGTTGGAATACTATCTGTCGAAGAGTTACTTCAGATATTGCGCCGGACAACGCTTCGGCTACGTAGATGCCAAGAAGGTCTACAACCACCTGGAGCGCAAAGAAGGAAACCCGACGAAAGGAGAAGCCTACACCATCTTGTTCGACACCCGGGTAGAAAGGGTGAACGATGCCTTCATAGCATACGCCACGGAGATGTTGGGCCGTAACCGCATTGAAGAACTGCTGCACGAGGTGCAACCGCGCAACGAGCGATTCCGACTTCTGAAGCAGGCACTCAATGAACCCCACCGCAACAAGGCCGAACGACAGACGCTGAGCGTAAACCTGGAGCGCAGCCGATGGCGACCGGCTGAGGACGAGGCAAGAAGTCGGAACATCGTGGTCAACCTGCCCTCGCAAGAGCTGAGTGCCTACACCGGACAGGACGAAACACTGCGCATGAAGGTGTGCATCGGAAGCGAGAAACACAAGACGCCGCAGCTACAAAGCGAGGTGAGCCATATAGAACTGAACCCCTACTGGATTTTGCCCAAAAGTATCGTGAGGAACGAGGTTCTGCAACACGTCGGCGACACAGCCTACTTTGAAAGGAAACGGTTCTGCATCATCGAACGGGAGACGGGCAGCCGGGTAGCTGCCGCCAACGTGACCGAAGCGATGCTGCTGTCGAAGGATTACCTCGTCAGACAAGAAAACGGCGAGGACAACTCGCTGGGACAATTCATCGTGAGGTTTGACAATCCATTCTCGATCTACCTGCACGACACCAACAACCGGAAAGCGTTCAGCCAGACAAGACGGGCAGTAAGCCATGGTTGCATCAGAGTGGAGAAGCCCTATGAGCTGGCCCTCTTCCTGATTGAAGACGACCGGGAGAAGGAACGCGAAGCCATCGAGGAGACCCTGGGCGAGGCAGCCGAGCTGCGGCGCAAGGAAAGGGCCGAAGAAGGCGAGACGGAGGAGGTGAAAAGCCGGATGAAGCGTTGTAAGGTGGAAAAAGGCGTAGGTGTGGAAATCGTCTACTTCACAGCCTTTCCCGCCGAGGGCGACAGTGTGAAATTCTACCCTGATATCTACCGATTTGACCCCGTCATCGGAAAGTTTCTTAACCAGTCATGAAGTAACAGAAGGATGAAAGTAGAACTGATTTCAGACTCCGCACTGGTGAAGATGCTCAAACAACCCGAACAACGACGTCGTGGCTTCGAGTTGATGGTGAACAAGTACAGCGCACGACTGTATTGGCAGATTCGTCATATGGTGTTAGACCATGACAACAGCAACGACGTACTGCAAGAGACCTTTATCAAGGCGTGGCTCAACATTGAAAACTTCCGAGGCGAAGCGAGACTGTCGACCTGGCTGTACAGAATAGCCGCCAACGAATGCTTATCGTTCCTGCAGAAACAGCGAAACGACGAGCCGATAGACAATTCAGAGAGTAATGTTGCGAACCAACTGGAAGCAGACCCCTATTTTGACGGCGACGAAACCGACAAACTGCTGCAGACGGCGGTGATGCAACTTCCGGACAAGCAGAGACAGGTGTTTACGATGAAGTATTTCCAGGGCATGAAGTACGAAGAGATGAGTGAGATACTGGACACCAGCGTGGGCGGGCTCAAAGCATCTTATCACTTCGCAACATTAAAGATAGAAAAGTTTTTTGAAGACCTGGATTAAACTTTTTATATCTTCATCCGTCATAGAAACAAGTTAAAGTGGAGCTTTCTTACAAGTCATAACATCATGAAAGGTTTTAAATTGAGTGAATACGAAAAGAGAAACAACAAGAATCCGTTCAAGATTCCTGACAACTACTTTGAACATTTTACCGAACAAGTGATGAAACGTCTTCCTGAGGAAGCAGAAGAAGCTCCGAACGAAACGAAAATAACCCTTTACGCCCGTATAAAACCTTACATTTACCTGGCAGCGATGATTTCCGGACTGGCATTCGGCGTGAAAGTCTACCAATACCAACAGAGCCGCTTCATGAAGCAACCCCAGAACCAAGAGCTTCTGACAGAAGAAGAGGCCGAACAAATCGTGGACGACGTGTGTAACTTCGCCATGATAAGCAGTGACGACATCTATGCCTACGCAACAGGCACGAACTAAAAGGCGAATCCATCATATCCCGATATTTGTATGAAACAGCTCCTATCCCTACTCTTCCTCATTTTATGGCCGACGTACCTCGCGGCACAAATGAATCAGGCTCAACATCCGCCGATGAAGCATCACCACAAAATGCCTTGGATGCAATTCGGTGACGGACCACGCGGAGGTAAGGGCAAAGCTGCCTTCTCGCCGTGGCAATACATCCAGTTAGAAACCGACTTCATCGCCAAAGAGGCTCAGTTGACACTGGTGGAAACCAATAAAGTGCTTCCACTGCTGCACGAACTGAAGAACCAGATGCGCGAGATAGACCGGACGGTGTTTAAACTGATTGAGGACGCCGCCGACAACAGGGATCTCACCGACCGGGAGAGCGAAGAAATACTGAAGGAAATCGACCGACTGAACGAAAAGAAACGGTCGGTGGAACAAGACTACCAGAAAAAACTCTTGAACATCATTTCACCTAAGAAGTTACTGAAAGTAAGACAAGCCGACATGGCCTTCGGGCGAAAGGTGCTGAGCCGTATGTTTGCCGAAAAGAACGCGAACAAGGGCGACAAGAACGACAAAGAACAGAAATAGACGGAAGATCGGTACCATAACGACCTTCGACACAGAACATATGACATGAATTTGAAAATTGATTGGGAGCAACTCACAGCAAAACGACCCGGATGGAAGAAAGGATGGACCATCATCAGCATTGCGTTGGTGGGTACCGGTGCCCTGGTGAGCATCCTGCTGCTCTTTTTCACCCCTGTTTCATCCTCTGACAACCCTCAAAGCATTTGGATTGACCGCGACGACAACATCGACTCGGTGAAGGCGAAAATAGAAAGACGCGAAATCAACCTGTCTCTTATACACATCTGACGCTGCCGACGATATGCAGTGTGTA
>CALZOH010000103.1 GCA_945827465.1 uncultured Prevotellaceae bacterium | reverse complement strand
AATGAATACGATACGTCGAACGGGATGTTTCAGGAGGCTAAGGCAGCTTTTCAGCATGCTATCAAGAAAGAAGAAGAGCGAATTACAACTTTCCGCTCTTCGGAGTGGACCTTGGTGATGAGGGAGGCAGGACACCGGCGGAAGTACAGCTACAAAGCCATTTTGGATTGTATCAAGACCTGGAGCAGAATCGAGACTGCTCCCTATTACGAGGATGCCCAAGACTTGAAACGCTATATCAAACTCTACGACATTGATCCTTATAAAGGTAAGATGGACGAGTTGTCGGGACGGTATCGCATCCTGATAGAAGATTTCACCACAGAGGAGAACCTGCAGAAGGTCAGGAACATCGGTGCCGAAGTGTTCTTGAACGAGTTGATGCGGGCCAACGCGGAGTTTTCGCAGGCTGTGACGGAGCGCGCTCGGGAGAAATCGCAGGTGGAAGGAACGGTGAAGGAGGTGCGAGAGGAAACGGAAATAGCCTTGAAAGAAATGATCATGGCCATCAACAGCCTATACTATTTGACGAGGGATGAACATTTGGCCGAAATCATCAAGATCTGCAATGTGGACATCAAGCGCGTTAAGACGCAGATACTCCGTCGGAAGAAGAAATTGAGTGCAGAACCGGAGATGCCCGAAACTCAGCTGACAGAACCATCTGTAGAACAGTCGATTGTAGACAAAGAGCAGAAGGAGAATGCACCCTTATGGCTTCCTATTGAGGGCAGTGACCATTCATCTCCCCTGATCTACGACCCATTAACCGGTGCCCATTCGCAAGAAGAGTTCTATCAGCAAGAAGAGAATCGTTCGTCCCACCTTGAACAAGAAGGAAGTATCAGGCCACTGGACGATTGGATACAAAAGAGAGAACACTGTGTATGAAGGAGTGCGCTATTCCCTACGTAACAAAGAAAGAATGAAATAGAGAGCACCGATGTTACACGGACAGCAAACTGCATAATTTATTTATGCTCTGCGTAGCATTTCTGGAACGATGAGCAAAATTAGCAAACATTACTTACGAAAAGATCAACATCATCATCTTCTGTGTCATCTGGCCGATCATAACAATCATTCCATGATACTGTAACCATCCCCAAATCCATTCGTCAGGATCACGCATAATCAGGAGAGGGAGCATCTTTCAAAGCTGCTTTGTAACTGTAGCTTCTATTTTTTTACTTAACTTTGTCAAGTTCATTTCCAAACAGCATTATATCTTATGAATAAGTACTTCAAACGTATTGCGCAGCTTCTATGCGGAACTGCTTTTATCACAACCGTGTCGATTGGTTGTCAAGGAGTCGGTAACGCCGAAGAATCATTCGAGCGCTCAGATTATTATACTCGAGGCATCGGAAAATATCCCGGTTGTCCGGCAGAGGACTTTTCGCCGAACTTGAAACCGGACAATGAAACTTATCGGAACATTGCCCTCCATCGTGCAGCATATCAGTCGTCGTCACACGATTATAATTTGGTGGCGCAATTGGTGACTGATGGCATTTGCACCAACGACTCAGTGCGTTACTTAACCCTTTCGACGCCTGACGGAGAGAAACCTCGACGTGAACAGGAATGGGCCATTGACTTCGGGCCCTACTCCAGCAATCTGACAGAGGGTGCTGACACCTATCTGCAACTGTCGTTACACAATTACACTAAAAAAGTCGACCGCATTGATATGAGAGGTAGCGTGGCTTATGATGAAGCGCAGGCCACCGAAGGCTATGCCATTGCATTGCTGGGCTCAAAAGACGGCAAACAGTGGACGATGTTGGGACAAAATAGCGGAAAGGAACTTCCCGGAAGACCTTCGCGTTGGAAGGTTCACTCTGACCCCAACAAGCAAAATGAGGAAGGGAACCTTCCACAGCGCATCTTGGAAGAAACAATCAACCTTGAAGAGGCCGATGATTACTGTTTCTACCGCCTGAAACTGACATTGAACGGCGCAGTGTATTGGCGCATCAATGACCTGAACTTCTTTTATGAGGATGAGGCAGTAGAGTTGAAACCTTCTCAATATTTCACCAGCGCTTGGATGAGCGGCGGAAATCAGGAGGAATGGATATATGTAGATCTGGGAAGCCGCTCTACGTTTGACAAAATCGTGCTGGATTGGGAAGAAAAGGCTTTGAAGGGAAAGATACAGACTTCCGACAATGCCGTAAAATGGAAAGACCTGGCTCAACTGCCCGGTGGAAATCAGCTGACCGATGAAGTCAGCGTGAAAGGCTCAGGCCGCTACGTGCGAGTGCTGATGACAGAAGCCGCCGGAGACCATTACGTATTGAAAGAAATGAAGGTGATGGGCAAGGGAGGCCTGGTGGCCCATCCGGCAGCCCAAGCGAATGGACGCAATAGTCGCGAACTCATTCTATCAGGTGGTAATTGGACTCTGCAGAGGGCTTCTGAAGTAGCGGGCAGCGGCGAAGACATTTCGCAGCCTGGTTTTGAAACAGGAGACTGGATTACGGCCACGGTGCCGGGAACGGTGGTGAGCAGTTATCACAATGTCGGTGCATTACCCGATCCGAATTATGCCGATAATCAACTGAACATTTCCGAATCATTCTTTTGGAGTAATTTCTGGTACCGCAATGAATTTGAGGTGCCGGCTGAATTTGAAGGAGAGCATGTATTCCTCAACTTTGATGGTATCAACTGGAAAGCCAATGTTTACCTGAACGGACAGTCGGTTGGACGCATTGAAGGCGCATTCAAACGTGGTATTTTCGATGTGACGTCACAGATGGTAAAAGGCAAGAACGTGCTGGCTGTGGAAATTATTCGCAATAGTCATATTGGAGCCATTAAGGAAAAGAACAAACAGAGCACTGACTTTAACGGGGGCATTTTGGGAGCCGACAATCCGACATTTCACGCTACCATCGGTTGGGACTGGATACCGACAATGCGAGGTCGCAACATTGGTATCTGGAATGATGTACGCCTGACGAGCAGCGGAAAAGTGACCGTTTCAGACCCGCTCGTCCAAACGCGTTTGCCGCTTCCCGACACTACTTCAGCCGCACTGAGAGCCGAAGTGATTGTGAAGAACCACGAACAAGCCGATGTAACAGGACTCCTGAAGGGAAGTATCGGTGACATTACGTTTGAACAATCAGTCAACTTGAAAGCCGGCGAAGAAAAGACGGTGGCCTTTGATGCAGCAGATTTTGCCCAACTGAACATTCAGCATCCACGCTTATGGTGGCCCGTGGGTTACGGAAAACCCCACCTATATGATGCCTACTTTACATTCGTGATTGACGGGAAGGTATCTGACCAACGTGACTTTAAGGTCGGCATTCGCCAGATGACTTTCAATGAAGACAATCAGATACTGAATCTTTATATCAACGGTCGCCGTTTTATCGGAAGAGGCGGTAACTGGGGATTTGGGGAATCGAATCTCAACTACCGCGGACGCGAATACGAGACAGCGGTTGCCTATCATGCTGACATGAACTTTACGATGATGCGCAACTGGGTGGGTATGATTGGCGACGAAGAACTCTACGAAGCTTGCGACCGGTACGGAATCATGATTTGGCAGGACTTTTGGCTGGCCAATCCGGCTGACGGTCCCGATCCGTATGACCCGAAGATGTTCATCGACAATGCCGAAGACTATGTGAAACGGATTCGCAACCACGCTTCCATCGGCCTTTATTGCGGACGTAATGAAGGTTTTCCGCCGGAAGTGATTGACAAAGCATTGCGTCGCATTGTAGCAGAAAGTCATTCGGATTTGCATTACATACCCAGTTCTGCCGACGAAGTGGTGAGCGGACATGGGCCTTATCGGATGTTGCCCGCTAATACCTATTTCACGATGGAAGCTGGCAATGACAAGTTCCACAGCGAACGCGGTATGCCTAATGTCATGACCTACGAGAGTTTCTTACGCACATTCTCGCCAGAAGGACTTTGGCCGCAAAGCGACGAATGGGGTATGCATGACTATACACTGCAAGGTGCGCAGGGTGCAACTTCTTTCAATGAAATCATCGCACAAGGTTACGGCGAACCGCAAGATGTGAAGGAGTTTACCGAACTGGCACAATGGGTTAACTACGACGGTCATCGCAGTATGTTTGAATCGCGCAGCAAGCATCGCATGGGATTGCTGATGTGGATGAGTCATCCATGTTGGCCTTCAATGGTTTGGCAAACCTACGACTATTTTTTTGAACCCACTGCGGCTTATTTTGGTATTAAGAAAGCATCCGAACCGCTCCACATCCAGTGGAATCCGGCCAATGAGGAGATTGAGGTAGTGAACTATAGTGCCGGTTCCCATCATGGATTGAAAGCCAAAGTGGAACTTTATCAGATGGATGGAACACGGGCTTGGGAGAAAGAAGCTATTGTTGATAGCGAAGAAGATACAACCATAAAGCCCATCCGAATGGAGTATCCTGACAACATCTCGAAAGTTCATTTCTTGAAATTGACGCTGAGAGAAGGCGAACACCTTGTGTCAGACAATTTCTACCATCGTACCTTGGAAGAGAACAATTATCAAGAACTGAAAAAACTGCCGAAGGTATCGTTAAAGGTACGTTTTGAAAGCGAGAAGAACGATCAGGGTGAATGGACGGCAACGGCAACTGTAAAGAATCCTTCGAAGACGCCGGCGCTACTCATTCGCTTGAACCTTATCGGCAAGAAAGACGGTTTGCAGATATTGCCGGTGATTTATGGCGACAATTATTTCTCGCTGCTGCCAGGCGAAGAAAAAGAAGTCCACATTCGTTGGAAGGATGTGGACACGCGCGGCAATCAGCCGAAACTTCTTATAAGCGGATACAACGTCAGGTAAGCCTGCAGCTCAGGCCGGGTTTTATGGCAAACGGTTCAGCCAATCAGCCATCAAACCCGGCCAAACGCCACCGGCTTCTGCCATATATGCGCGCAAGCCATACCCATGGCCTCCGGTAGGATAGACGTGAAGTTCCACCGGTATCTTATGATTGCGCAAAGCTTGCGTAATAACCAATGAACTATTACCATAGATATCATCTGCCGTCTGAAACACGAAGAAAGGCGGAGTCTTTTCATTCACGGTGAGTTCGGGCGTTAACGTGTGGTTCTCTCCGAGGTCCATATAGGCCGGATAAATGAGTCCTGCAAAGTCAGGGCGGCATGATAAACGATCGACATCGTCGGTGGCTGTGTAGGAAGGCGTTTGTGAACGCGTTGCTGCCCTCGCTGACAAACTGGCCCCGGCAGAGAAGCCCATGATACCTACTTGCTTGTCGGGATGAGCCGACCGAACCAAGCGAATAGCACGTTGCGCATCCTGCAATGCTCCTTCGCGCTCATTGGGAACACGATAACGAAGGATGTAGGCTGTATATCCCAGGCTGTTGAGCCATTGGGCAATCTCTGTCCCTTCGTGATTAACGGCCAAAATATTGTAACCGCCACCCGGACAGATGATGATAACTTGTTTCTTTTTACTCTTTTTCACCTCAAACAACTCTAATGTGGGCCGAGGCATTTTGGAGATGCGTAAGATTTGGTCGTCACCCATCGTTTGTTCTAAGGAACCTTTCTGCAGTTTAACATCGGTAGGCGGAACGGAAGGCCAAATTTCAGTAACTAAGCGATCAGCGCTCAATGACATGGTCACAAAGGCCAAGCACAAGAAGGAAAAAATCTTTTTCATAAAGGAGATATTAGTTCTTTTAGGAATAAAACTTACAATAAAACTTTCCCCTGCGGGAGGAGAACTATTGCAAAGTTAATCATTCAACATCTTTCTGACGAAATCAGTACAGGAAAAAAGCGCGCCCACAAGGAAACGCGCTTTTGAAGTAGATATAGATACAATTAGAAATTCCTCATCGGATTGGAGTAAGTACTGCAACCATGTAGCCAACGTGCGACCTATCCCGGTACAAAGATAAGTTGAATAAAACGTTGATGTAGCGTCTAAATGGATAATTTATTGAGGAAGAAGAAATATTGACCAAGAAAAGCGTATAACTCACAACCGAACGATTTCGTCAGTTACCCGAGAAGTGTTTAACGCGAGCGACCTGCAGGACGACTTCCTCCGCTGCTTCGACTCGCACCGCTTCTCGACTGCTGCGATGCGTTTTGCTTGCGCTGACCGTTTTCTCTCATCTGATTGTTATTGCGTCCTTGACCTTTTCCCATAGTATTGATACGATACTGGAAGCCTATCATAAAGTAATCACGAAGAGCTTCTGACCACGTATCGGTAATGGTTAAGTTGCTGATACGGCGATCTACCGTAGTACGCTGATGCAAAAGATCGTAAATCTGGAAGGTAATCAGTCCCGCATTGCGTTTGAGAAACTTGAAACTGATTTGTCCATTCCAAATAGCGATGTTCTTCTGAATATCGGCCGAATATCCGTGGCGACTTGTGAATGTCATATCAGTTGATACCTGGAAATTAAGCGGCAGTTCCACCTGAAAGTTGGTACGTAGATGATAGTCGAACGTTTCGCGCTGGTTGGCAGTTTCGATGCTGTTGTCAACTTTATAGTAACTCATGCTTCCGTTGATACCTGTAGAGAAAATATTGTTGCGATAACGAATACCGAGGCTTTGACGCAAACGGAATGTACGAGTATAGTTCTTTAGAGCAAAAGGTTGCAATCGGTCAATGTCGGAAGGCGACAAATTCTGAAAATCGGATGTGATTCCTACAGACAATAAATCGTCAGTAGTGAGTGGCGTTGAATTGTAGTTCGTACTATTGTTATAATCAATTTGTGTATTCGTACTGATATTGAACCGGCGCGCCGAGTCAAGCGGCGTATTGAAATTAAGGTTTCCTCCCAGGCTGTAACGGCCGTCGACATTCATCAACTTTGAAACTCGCACACCAGAAGACGATTCGGAGAGTGTCATATTCGACACATTATTTGTTTCGGTAGAGTAATAAAAGTTGGCAACAATGCTGCGATTGGTCTTCTCACCGTAATGATTGAACTTGATGTCCATGTTATTGTTGAACGCCGGTTTAAGCGCAGGATTACCATAACGAATGTTTTGAGCATTGGTCTTGTCGATCACTTCCTGTAAATCGTCAATATTTGGGTCACGACTACTCCCATGATAACTGAGGTTTATGTTCGTACGTTTGGTAAAGCGATAACGGAAATTGAGACTGGGCGACCAATTCATCAGGTCCTGGCTAATCAAACCTTTATCCATCTTAGGTCCGAAAATGTAATTGGTCTCATTGTGACGTGGATTCAGGCTTACACCATAACTCACATTCAGTTTGGACGTGGTATGGCGCATATTGACATTGATAGAATGTGATATATAGGTATTCGCATTGCAACTACTTAATGATGTATCCACCGGAACGGTAGCCCAGTCGATACGTTCGTTGTCAGTAAGCAGAGAGTCAATGCCGTCGTAGTTGATTTCGTAACCATAACGGTTGGCTCGCGAATGACGATAACTATAGCTATAGCGTAACTGTAAGTAACCACCTTTATAGATAGGTTCGCTATATGAAAGACCGAGCGAATAGTTCATATTGAAGTTATCTGCATCATTATAACGGTTGTAGTTCTGATTGCGATTAGGTTGCAAGAAATATTGCATCACGTTGCGAGAGTAGTTATTGGAAATACCTGCACTATAATTGTATGAAGCGTTGGCACCTATGCTACGACCTGTACGACTCAAGCGCCGATTGATACCTATACTTACACCTTCGTCAGAACCTTCTGAGTTAGAATAATTACGCGAACGGCGTTCATTAAGTTGGGTCGTATCAACAGCAGTATCTCCATTCCACTTCCGAGTAGTATTGTGTCCCGAAGAGTTGTTATCAGTTTTATAATATGAAAAACGAGGACTGAAATGAAGGTTGGTAAGCGTGTCAATGCGCCACTCCAAACGGAAGTCAGCGCTGAACTCGTTGCGTCGACGAACAGAGTGACTGTTATTGTCGCCAAAACGATAGTTGGTAGGATTATATACTGTTTCGGAATGACTGGTAGAACGGTTTTCTGCATTGCTGTATCCATAGCGAATATTAGCAGAAATCTTATATTGGTCTTTTTTATCTTTAGCATAAGCCATTCCGACCGACTTTGAAGCGGTGAGACCGGGGCGACTACCTCGCGAAAAATTCATAGCATCACGTCCCCTCTCTGAAAAGCCTGGATTGTTGACGTTGTTCATACCTCCCATGATCGAAAAGTGTTGGTCGCGACGGAAGCGGTTTACATTCATCGCTGAGCTATAGCGTTCTTCGCTGCCTGTTGCGCCACTAATCTGACCCACCAAACCTTTAAGGAGGTTGGGCTTGATTTCCAAGTCGATCACATTATTTTCTACACCATCGTCAATACCTGTTAGTCGGGCTTGCGCAGAACGGCGGTCATAGGTTTTGATACGTTTAATAATATTGGCCGGAAGATTTTTCAATGCCATTTGTGGATCATCACCAAAAAATTCGCGGCCGTTTACAAGAATGCGATTATATTCCTTGCCATTAATCTTGATCTTTCCATCGTCCGTAATCTCAGCTCCGGGAATACGTTCAATCAGATCTTCAACCATGGCACCTTCAGGTGCTTTGTAGGCATCGGCATTATAGGCAACAGTGTCATCAATTACAGTTACAGGCGGTATATTGGCAGTCACTACAGCTGCATTCAGTATCACATCATTGGTGTTCATCTTTACTGCAGGAACAGTAACCGATAAGCGTGTTGGAGTCAAGTTAAAATTGATGTAACCGGCTTGAAAACCAATCATTGAATAATTCATTACATAACTACCTGCAGGCAGTCCCTTAATACGATATATGCCCAATGAGTCTGTAATGGTACCCGTACGCAAAGTACTGTCTTTGGCTGTTAGTACACGTAATGATACTCCACGTAAGGGGACACCTTCATCATCCACAATCTTTCCTTCAACAACACCGGTTGTATCAGTCTTCGTAATCAACTGACTTTTGGCCGAAATAGCAAAAGTAGTCCAAAGCATCAACAAACATAGGAAAGGCAAGCATAATACTCTGCGTATCGACATCGACACGCAGAAAAAACGCTCCTGAATCCTAAAAAAGGGGCGTTGCATAACAAATTGAATGATTTGAATGATGCGATTGAGAGTTCTACAGGCCATGTAACTTATGAACGTTCGTAGATATGACCTTATAGCCCCGTCTAAGTTTAATCGGATGCTAATTATTTTGAAATAAATGTATCCTTATTGTTACCGGAATGCAAAGAGTGCTCCTTATGAGGAAGTCCTTTCAACGATCATGACATCATCGTTGCATCGTCAAAAGAGTAGTCCTCACTATATGAGCAACCACCATTTCAACAGTTTTGGTACAAGCACAATCCGTTAAACATAGTGGAAAGGTCTAATCATATTGTAAGAAAAGGGTGTACTCGTAACTTTTCTACTAGTACACCCTCTACAAATATAATTGAATACTATTCTTATTCTGTAGTAACCCCTGCTGTTTCATCAGTTTCAGGAGCCTTATCAATTAAGTCCATAAACTGATCCAATTTCGGAGTAATGATAATCTGCGTGCGACGATTACGCTGTTTACCGAGTTCGGTATCGTTTGAGGCAATCGGATTGTATTCACCACGACCAGCCGCCGACAAACGCTTGGGATCAACACCATAATCGTTCTGCAAAGACTGAACAACAGAGCTGGCGCGCAAGCAACTCAAGTCCCAATTGTTACGAATATTTGTACGAGAAATGGGTACAGGGTCTGTATTGCCTTCTACCAATACGTCGTAGTCCTTATAATCCTTGATGATCTTGGCAATCTTACTTAAAGTTTCGCCAGCTCGCTCATTGATTTCGTAGCTGCCAGATTTGTAGAGCATATTATCTGCCAAAGAGATGTAAACAACACCCTTAAGCACCTTTACGTCTACTTCCTGCAATTCATCACGACTAAGACTGCGAGTTAAATTATTGGTAAGAACCATATTTAAAGAATCACTCTTTGATTTAGCATCCACCAATTGCTTGATAAAACGATTAGAAGCATTGATTTCGTCCACCAATTTTGAAATATTGATGTTACCTTGTGAATTTTGACGCAAACTTTGGTCAAGAGACCCCTGTAGTTTTTGGTAGTCAGCACGAAGGTCATCTAATCTTTTCTGAGCGTCTTTTACTCGCTGCTGCTCACTGGCAATGCGATCTTGTAGATTTTTGGTTGTCGCATTGCATTCAGCCAATTCTACACGTGTGTCTTCATACAATTGCTTAATTTTGGCATTTTCTGCCTGCAAAGCTTGAAATTGTTTCTTGCTGGCACAGCCACTCAATAAAAGGCTGCCCAACACGAATACTAAAATGGTAAGGTGTTTCATTTTCATATTTGATTGTTTTATGATGGTATCATGTTCCATCAGTTATTATTGAGTGCAAATTTTTCATTTATCTCTTAATAAGCCAAGTTGTTGAACGAAAAAGTGCTCGAATTATAGATAATTTAACGCTTTGCCGCCCTATAATGTCTATTTATTACACTTTGACGTTCCTTTTGTCCAATGGAAATAACGTTCCAACTCTCCATCAAGCAATTTTACCACATAACCCAACAGGGCTACATCGTCAAGAAAACCAATGGCTGGCAACCAGTCAGGAATAAAGTCGAGCGGAGTAACAATATAGATTAGCAAAGCAACTGCCATGACTAACTTCAGTGCATTATAATGACGATACCGGCCACTCACAATATCCTTCACATAATAATAAAGGAGTAGTAAGTCTTTCAGTACCGGGGCCAATGCACGGTTTCGGAACAGATGCGAAACCAACCCCAATAGATTATTCATCCTTTCTTTGTCGTTTAAATATTGACGTGCTTCACGAAACCAACGTCCCTGTTCAAACTCACGGAAAAGTTGGCGAACATTCTGATGTAAGGATATTTTTCTGTTTCTTGCCATAAAGAGAACTCTACAACGGTATTGAAAGTCCAAAAGTAGAAAGTATTTTCTAAAAGGCCAAACTTCGACTATAAATTCTATTATTATGATGAATAA
>CALZOH010000102.1 GCA_945827465.1 uncultured Prevotellaceae bacterium | reverse complement strand
AGGCAATTTCTACACCGAGTCAAAGTAACTTTCATTTTTTGGAGGTAATTTCTACACTTTTGGGAAGCCTCGCCCTCTTCGGGGCCATGCCTTCCCAACGAAAAAATCCGCCGGACGCGTGCGGTTCGTCCGGCGGATGGAGAAGGAAAGGGCCACGGCTGTGGCGGTGACCCTTTCCTGTAGTTGGGAGGGCTTACGGGTTTTGCTTCTTGGGTTGCTTGTTGAGTCGATAGACGACGTGGAACATGGCGTAGCGCGGCACTACGTTGTAGCGCGTCTCGGTGCGTCCTTGGGCATTGACCGTGCGATAGACGTTCGAGAGGTTGCCCAGCAGGTCAAATCCGTCGACAAAACACGTCAGTCGGCCGCCGAGGAAGGTGCGGCTCAGGCGGGCATTCCAAACGAGGTCGTCGGTATTCATCGACGACGATTCGTAGCCCCGGCGGCTGTAGAGGGTGAGGTCGGTGGAGAACTGGAGCTTCCAGGGCAGTTGGAGCAGGGCTGTCAGGCCGTAGTTGAAGTCGGCCACGTTCATGTTGGTGAAGTTTTCGCGGTCGCTGGCAATGTTCGACCAGGCTACTCTGCCCTTCACACCGATGCTGTGGGCGCCGAGTTGGTATCTCAGGCTCACTTCTTCGTTCAGGTTAAACGTGTTGACCTTGCTCCGCTCCACGGCGGTGGTACCCGTCAGGTCGACGCTGTGCAGGTAGCTGTAGCCCGTCGAACTGGTGAAGCCGAGGCGGTCGTGCTTGTCGAGGTGGCGGTAGAAGTGCGTGCTTCCCGTCAGGTTCCAATTGCCGTTGACATTGTCGGGCCGGGTGGTGCGCACGCCGGTCAGCTCGTTGTAGAGCACGCTGTGGGCAAGGGCATTTCTCACCAGGTTATAGGTCAGTTCGGTCGACCAGGAGCCTTGGTGCTTCATGCGTTTCCTGCTGAACGCGGCCGAGAGCGAGTGGCTCATGGTGTTCTTCAGCTTGTCGTTGCCCAGCTGAATGTTCAGCGGGTTGACGTCGTCGGTGAGGTTGAGGCGGTAGACCAGCGAGGGGGCCGTGATTTGATGACTGTAACGGATGCGGAAGTCGGTATTCTTTTTCCAGTCGGCCACGCGGAACGACACGTAAGGATTGAGAAAACGCGTGGTGCGCCTGAGCGCGGCGTCGATGTCGCCCCTTTGGTAGAAGAGCCTGGTGTGGTCGATGCTCAGCGGCAGGCTGATTTTGATGTAATACACTTTCTGGCTCTCCGTATGGATTTCGCCGTCGATGTCGGGCGCCACCTCTACCGTATTCTGGTAGGTGGTGCTGTAATAGCTGTTGCGGGCATCGAGGGCCAGCTGCAGCGAGTCGCGCGTGGAGGGCAGTTGCGTCAGCGACCGCCGGTCGTCGGCTCCCCACTGTTCCAGGTTGTGCAGATTGAAGAGCGAGCGGTCGGTCGACCGGTATTGGTGGCTGTACTTCACGGTTCCGCCCACGCCCACGTTGCAGGGCAGCCAATACGTCGTTTGCAGACTGCCGTACAGTTTGTAGTCTTCGACGGGCGTCGAGTAGTGCTGGTGCAGATAAGTCTTGGGCGACTGGGACGACTGGAGTTGCTGTGCCGGGTAGTCAATCAGCTTCTGCTGGTAGCTGAACGTGTTGCTCCGATGATAGTTCCAGATAAAATTGGGCATGAACAGCAGGTTCCCCTTCGGTCGCCAGTGGAACGAATGCCAGCCGTCCGTCTTGAACTCGTGCCCCTCGGTACTGGCCGGGGCCGTGCTGCGGTTCAGCAGGTGGCCGAACCACTCGCTTTCGTCGGTAGCGCTGATGAGGCGGTTCAAGTCCCAGCCCGTGCCCAGGCTGTCGAAGGGAATGTTCTGCTCTACGGCGCGGCTCTGACCCTTGGCGTCGAAGGTGCGATAGCTCATGTTCAGCTGGTGAAACAAGCCGGCCTTCGACGAGAGCTGGTTCTCGTTTTTGACGTCTTGCGTCCATCGGTTGTTGGACGTCCACAGCGTGTTGTGCGAAAGCTGGGCCGTCTGCAGGCGTTTGTAGACGGTATTGGTCGGAAGGAAAGTCGTGTTGGCCTGGTCCCACTCAAAGTTGGAGCGCGAGTGCTTCACCTCGTTCGACGTGTTGAAAGACCAGTTCTCCGACTTGCTCTCTACCCGAAAATCGAAGCCGCCTTTCAGGGTGCGTTGCTGTCCGCCCAAAGCATCCTGCGGTTGCCAGTCGCCCGAGC
The DNA here is from genome assembly GCA_945827465.1 of uncultured Prevotellaceae bacterium. Lineage (GTDB taxonomy): Bacteria > Bacteroidota > Bacteroidia > Bacteroidales > Bacteroidaceae > UBA6382. The sequence continues at coordinate 8,882 of CALZOH010000102.1, read as the reverse complement.
GACCGGGCTTCTGCGAATCGTTCACGTTGTTGACGTTGCCGTAGAGGCTCAGGCGCGAGCAGTCGGTGAAGCGCAGGCCGAAGAGGCGCCCCAGAAAGCGCTCGTTGGTACCGCCGGCCAGTTCGGTGTTGGCTATCCAGCCCTCGGCATATTGCTTCTTGAGTTTCACGTCCATGGTGAGCGGCTTTTCAGAGAAACGCTGCCTGAAGGGGTCGTCGCGCACGTAGACTTTCACGTCCTTCACCATGTAGGCCGGCAAATTCTCAAGCAGCACCAGGCGGTCACCCCTGAAGAAATCCTTTCCGTTGAGGAAAAGCTCGTCCACCCTTCGTCCGTTTACCAAAATCTCGCCGTTGCGCTTCAGCTCCACGCCGGGCAGCGCGTCAATCAAGGCTTCGAGCATGCTGCCCTCCGCTAAGTTGAAAGCATCGGCGTTGAACACCAACGTGTCGCCCTTGTGATAGAACTTGATGCGGCTGCTCTGCACCTTGGCATCGCCCAAGGTATGGATGCGTGGCTGAGGTTTCAGGTAAACAAAATCGAGGAATTTATACTCCTTCTTCATTTGGAAGGTCACCTCGGTAGGCTCGTAGCCCAGGCGGGAGAAGCGGCACTGATAGGTGCCGGGGAGCATCTTGTGAAATTCAAAATACGCCCGCATCTTTCCGTTCACCATCCGCATGCTGCTGTAAGTAGAGTCGAGCTTCGCCCCGTCCTTGACGAGGACGACCTTCACACTGTCGAGGGGAATCTTCAGCATTTGATTTAAGGTAATACCCGAAACGGTTACGTCAATAGCGGCCAAGGCCACGTGAAAACTGCACAGAAGCGCCATAAAAAATCCGAAAAATCTTTTCATAATGAGTTGGGTAATTTAAGATATACAATATTAAGGTTAAATCAAGTGATGTCGAGGCATCGCTGTCATTATGAGCGCAAAATTAAAAAAAACGGGCATTTATCGAAACCGGCGGCCTGAAAAACCGCCACCGGCTTAGCAAAAAATAACGCCGCCGGCACCCCTGGCGTGCGGCGCGACCTGCCATCAGAGCAGGGAGGCGATAAGGCCGTCGCGTACGCCGATGCGCGGAGCCCGGAGGGTGGTGGCGTGGACGAGTCGGGCCATTCGCAGGAAGATGCCGGCCGCGGCCACAATGATCTCAGCTCGGTCGCGCTTGAGATGGTAGCGCTGCATCCGTTCTTCGATGGAAAGCGGCTGAAGTTCGTCGTAGAGCTGCTGTATGCTGCTCACCGCAACGGTTTCGGGGAGCTCGGGCATGAAGTAGAGCTCGCAGATTTTGTGAATGCTTCCTCCGCTGCCAATCACCTGAATGGGGGCGTATTGTTCGCTCAGCCGCCGGAGGGTCTCGTCGAGCAGGCGCAGTTCTGCCTCGTCCTGGCGGCCGCTCATCATTCTCATCGAGCCAATCTGAAAGGAATGAACGAAGAGCTCCTCCCTGTGGTGGCAAAGGCAAACGTCGGTGCTGCCCCCGCCTACGTCGGCAAAAAGTCGGTAGCTTTCGTCATCGTCAGGGTATTGCGCAAAGTAGCTCATGCGAGAGAGGGCGGCTTCCTCCCGGCCGGAGATAATCTCCACGCAGACGCCGCTCTGAAGGCTGACACGCCGGGCAACTTCCGCGCCGTTGAGCGCGTCGCGCAAACTGGCCGTGGCGCAGGCCCGATAGGCCGCGGTGTGATAGCGGTCCATGATTTGGCGATATTGCAGGAGCGTCTCTGCCAATTGCCGCTCCTTCTCCGGGCTGATCACCCGCTCGGTATAGACGTCAAGCCCCAAGCGCAGGGGCGTGCGAACGAAGTAATCCAACTCGTTGCGCACTTGCGGAACGTAGCGGCCCGACATGCTTTCCGTTTCTTTGATGAGCAATCGGCTGGCGTTGCTGCCGATATCAATGGCTGCGATGTGTTTCATGGGTCAGGGTGAAAGGAAACAGCGTGCCTAATCATAGAGATGTTGGCACGCTGTGAGTCTAATTATAAATATTTAGCAATATGATTTCAATTTAGTTGATAGGTATCATGGAGTATTCTACCTCGGGCGTCACGTTGAGCTTCGTCTTGGCCGAATAGTAATATGCTCCGCCCACTTTGACACCCTTGGCCTTTTTTCCGGTGGGGAAAACGTTCATGGTACCTGCCTCGAAGCGCATGTCGCTCTCCGTCTTGAAGCAGCAGCTCTTCTTGGTGCCTCCCAACGGATCGGGCAGGGTGCCGCCGGCCTGATTGATGGTGATGAGCGGCTCGGAAGTGGTGTTGGTAATGAGCGCAGCGTAAGCCGATACACCGTCGGAGTTGTTACCGCTCATATTGATGGTGTAGGTTCCGCCGGTGATGGTGAGAACGTCGCTTTCCACCTTGAGACCGGTGCTTTCGTCGGCCGTGAGCGTCATGTTGATGCTGCCGCCATTCAGAATCATTTGTCCGTTGAGCGTGTCGGCCGGGTTGGTCGTCTTTTCAACCTGGATTCCGTCGCCCGGAGTATTGTTGATGTTGATGGTGCCGTTGTTCATCTCAAAATATTGATCAACGTGGATGGCGTCGTTGGCCGATTTGTTGATGTTGATGACGCCGCCGAAACTTTTCTTCAGCGCGGTGTATTCGTTGGACTTGTAGGCGTGCGAAGTGTTGCCCTCGATGTTGAGCGTACCGTTGCCCTTAAACTCGGCATGGCCTTTGATGCGGAAGCAAGCGGTCTGGGTACCTCCGGCGCAGTCGACAAGTGAGTTGGTAGTGCCGTCGGCTACGTAGACGTCGATGCGTTTGCCGTTCTGGATATTAATGGCAGCGCCTTGGGTGCTGGTGAGGTTGATGCCGTCAAGCACGAGGCTGCATTTGTATTCTCCGTTCTGGGTGAACGAACCGTCGGTTGACGTTCCGCTCAGCGTGTAGAAGATTTCGTCGCCCTCAACTTGTGTGGAAGTGATATTTACATGGCTGTCGTCGGCAACGATGGCGAGATAGTGCGAAAGCTGGATGGGAACGAAAACCTTCACCTGATTGTTCGGGCTATAGACCACTTGAACATTCTTGGTGTCTACTTCTTCATTCTTAATAATGATGCTGTCGATTTCCGACAACAGGTAGTTGTTATCCTGAATGGTCAGCGTCGTACCGGAGTAGGTCATGTCTCCTGCGGTGGAAGCATTGACAACGGTGACAACGTTGCCTTGGTACAAGTAGAGGCTTTGAGCAGAAAGCGTCAGTGCGGGTATCAGTGCGAGTAGCGAGAGGAGTAACTTTTTCATTTGATCAAAACTTTAAGGGATTTCTTTCCGGCTACTACGGTGTAGATGCCGCGCTGTAAGGATGAAAGCTTAATGGGAGCGCCGTCGGCCGCAATGTGGGTTGTCATCACGCGCTGACCGGAGGTGCTGAATACGTGTGCCACGGTACCGGCCGGAGCATCGATGCGCAAGTTGGCTCCGTCAAGCGAAATAACGGTGTTCTCGTTCTTAACGGCCTTGATGGCTGCGGGATTCATACTGAAAAACATCTTTTCGAGAGAAGAGATTTGGTATGTTGACGTTTGTCCGTCTTGGGTAGCTGTCATGACATCACCGTCAAACGTTAGCTTGAGGTTGTTCACTGACAAGCCGCTCTCAACACCCGACAGATTTTTTAAGACAAGGTATTTGTAAACTTGTGCGGTGGCCTGTATTGATGAAAAAAACAATACGGTCGCTAAAATGGGAAGTATATTTTTCTTCATATGAAATGGATTGATGTTTATACTCAATGGTGCGTGGTACTTTTGGGGAGATTGACACTGGTAGCGTTGATTTTCAATTCAACTGCGCAAAGTTACGGATATTTGAAACGAGAAGAACACATTTTTGAAATATCTTTTGTTAAATGCGCAAAAAAAATGCAGTGATTACCTATTCACTGCATTATTCAATTCGGGTCGAATTATTTCTTGGACTTTTTGCTGGGAGCTTTCCAGAAGAGTCCTTTGATCTTGTAAGAAACTTCTATGGCGTGAAGGTTTCCGTCTTCGTCGTCATCTTCTCCATTATTATATACGTAGCCGATAGATAGATGTTGGCCTTTGGTAATCTTCCAATCGGCGCCGACGCTATATCTGCGTTTGTCGATGGAAAAGCCTTCCGACAGATTGTTGCTCACTTCCCAAGCGATGTAGGGGGCGATGGGGACGTTGCGAATATCGTAGGAGGCTTGAAGGCGTGAACGGAGGTAATGCTTCGTCTTGTGCTCCTTCAACTCCATCTCGCTTTCTGGATAACCATCTCTCAGTACGTAAGGATTGCCTTCGTAGAGGTAGTCGCAGGTACCATCGAGCTTTGTCCCTTGGTTGAAGCGGTATTTGTCTTGTCTCAACCAGCGGTGGTTGTAGGCCGTGAGCTGGTAACGCTCGCGCAGAGAGAAGCTGAATCGGCCCACTTTGGCCTTCCCCTTTAAGTCGACGTGTAGGCGGTTCTTCGGACGCCAATACGCGTTCTCAACATTATAGCCGCGCCAAACGCCGGCAGTATTGTAATTAGGCTTGGTGGCAGATTGATTGTAGGAGTATATCAAGTCGTAGCCTACGGATGTTTCCAGAAACTTGAAGATGTCGTAGCTGAGGGCAACGCCCAAATTCCATCGGTCAATGTTATTCCAATTGTTGTTCAGACGCATTCCCAAACCTACGTCGGCGGTTAAGCCGGTGTTTCCTAATTTCTGTGACAATCCGGCGTCAGTCCATAAACCGAAGTCATCGGCGTGAGCAGGCAAAAGGGTGAAGGCAGAGATAATGACTGCCAATAGACTTTTTTTATTCATAATTATTTGGCATTTTGGTGAGCGTATCGGCGGTATTTGATCCGATGGTTCCTTTATAGAATACCTTGATTAGTGCAGAGTCGCGCAGGAAGTCAACAGAACCGATTTCTATGTTGGTAATCTTAACGCCCAAGCGTTTTTCCAAATCGGCCTTCATTTCTTCTCTGCGTTCGGGAACGATTAATTTGACGTTATCGTATTTGACAAATTTGCAGGAAACGTGTTTGGCCAATAAGTTGCTTTCGCAAATAGCTACCGATAATACAAAAATGAGATTGGCTACCAATAATTCTACCAAACTTAACTTGGCGGCCATTCCGTTAACTACCGATAAGGCGACCAAGAAGAATAAATAGGTCATTTCACGGATGGGAACCGATTCCGTGCGGTAGCGAAGAATGCCGAAAACGGCGAACAAACCCAATGCTGCTCCAATCTTCATCTTTGAACCGTCCATCAGGTAGATAAGCATGAAAATGCTGACGGAGATAAGCATAAAGGTGAAGTAATAATCCCGTCGTTGGCTCTTGGGATAGTAGAAGAAGTGTGTGATAATCCATACTACTACTAAATTCAATAAGAAACGGGTAATCATTTCTACCAATCCTGATACGTTAATCAGGTCTAAACCCATAATGGTGTTTGCGCTGAGCATGCTTGTTGACAATAATCCTATCATTGTATTGGTGTATGTAAAAGGGGTTGTTATTTATAGAAGCTTTTTGATTTCTGCGTATTTAGGCTTGATAAGATTTCGTTTCAAATCTTTATTCGTTAAGAATGAACCGAAAATATACTTACTATATCCATGGGGATGTATGTGTAATCTTGTCAAGATGTCTTTAATGGGAGAAAATACCAATCCGTCGCGTTTCAATTCAATGATAACCAAATTGCCGGAATCGGCTGTTTCATTGGTTTCAAAGTTGGTGTACTGAATATCGTAATCAATGGTCAGGCGTTCAGTCCTGCCTTTGTTTACCAAAGTGATTCTCTTAAAATAGTTCTGAAGGCAAGGGTGTAAGTCGTTCAGTTGAATACCTGTGTGCTCAAGGAGAAAATGGTCTCCGCCGCTTTCCACTATTTCGGTTTGCGATTTGACTTCTGTTCTCTTTTTCTTTGTCTTACCGTGATTGTCTTTGCGCTTGATTTCAAGGTAGGTGAGCTTGTCGGAATCTTCATAGGTTCTTACTCTTACCTTCATACGAGGCTTATGACCATTATGGTGCATCACATAGAAGTCGTGCTCATCATTATCCCAATAAGTGGTACGATAGTGGGCAATCCGTTTGTCGTTTATCTCTTGGGCGAAATAATCGTCTTGAGCCAATTCCAATACTTTGAGCAATCCTGCTTTGTTAGTGAGGAATTTGGTGTCAGTACGGTTCATGAGTTTGATTTTACCCATTTGATCCAGTCGGATGGCTGGCATTTTCTCCATTGCGTGCAGCAATTGTTGATCTATATTTTCGATAGTTGGTAATTTTTTTCAGTAATTCTGAGGCCAAAGTTAATAGAATTTGATGGAATGACATAACATTTTCATCCTTTTTTCTTCAAAATATTTTTACGAATGATTATGATGTGATGAAAATGTGTGAATGTTGAATAGTTTTTTGTTGGCACAAACAAAAACCGGATGAACTCTGAAAACAGTTGTTCATCCGGTTCGGAAAACCGAAAATGATAAATTCGGAAGTTCTTATGCCTCGGTCTTAACGATAACTCTTCTTTCCTTGATACGAGCTTTCTTACCGGTCAGGGCACGCAAGTAATACAACTTGGCACGACGTACTTTTCCGTATTTCTCCAATTTAATGCTTTCAATGCTCGGAGAGTTGATGGGGAAAATGCGCTCTACGCCTACAGTTCCTGACATTTTGCGAACGGTGAAACGTTTTTGATCCTCATGGCCTGAAATCTTGATAACTACGCCGCGGAATACCTGAATACGTTCTTTGTTACCCTCGATAATTTTGTATGCTACGCTGATGGTGTCACCAGAGCGGAATGCGGGGTACTCTTTCTTGGTGTTAAAAGCTTGTTCAGCTACTTTAATTAAGTCTTCCATTTTAACTTATGTGGAGTTTGTTATTTAACTTATCCCGCGCAACATAACAGGGAACTCTGCATCCTGCCAGCGATTACGCGAAAATCAGGTGCAAAGGAACGATTTTTTTCTGGATTGAACAAATTTTCTTCTTTCTTTTTGACTTCGTTCCCTAATCGCGTACGTATTTAGGAAGGCTGTTTTGTATGTGTATTCGTAAATAGGGTGGTTGAGTAGCTATTTTTTGTCTTTGATTTCTTCAAAGTCTACGTATTCACCTTCATCGTCGTGGATAATGCGGTTGCCACTTTCTTGTTTTGTCTGCTGTTTGGGTTGTTCTTGTCTGGGAGTGTAAGTCTTCTGCCGCTTTTCTTCTTCCGGCCTGAACAACGCGTGGTAGATGGCGCTGATGCGTTTGTAGAGCAGGTAAAAGAAAATGAGGGCGATAATGATGAATATAAGGCTCATTGTACGTCTTTTATTTTGTTAAAGTAAATGCGTGTGTCCATTGCTGCTTATTTCTTTTGTGTTAGGATGGATAGCAGAATGTACCATATAATTAATAAGGAAATTCCGGCAATTTGGAAAAGTGTGATACAGATGATGGCAGAAAAGATGAATCCGTAGCGAATGGCGTTACCTTTCCATCTGAAATGTTTGAACTTTAATGCGAACATAGGAATCTCTGAAACCAAGAGTCCGCTAAATATGAAGATAAGCAGTAATATCAAATAATAACCGGCCGGCATCAGTCTTTCTGCTCCCCATTGGTTGATGCCAAGTATTAAAGCTCCCCAAAATAAGGCGTTGGCCGGGGTGGGAAGTCCAATAAATGATGTCGTCTGTCGTTCGTCAAGATTAAATTTAGCCAAACGCAGTGCTGAGAAAGCTGCAATGAGAAAAGCTACGTAGGGCAATAGGTTGTTGAACGGCGATGCGATCACATTGATGCCGTTCAGAAACATATATACGATGGCCGACGGAGCTACTCCAAAAGTCACGACATCGGCTAAAGAGTCTAATTCTTTTCCAATAGGTGATGATACGTGAAGCAGGCGGGCGGCAAAACCATCAAAGAAATCAAATACGGCTCCAATGACGATAAATGTCAACGCCCATTCAAATTGACCGTCAAATGCGCATTTGGTTGCAATGACTCCTGAAATCAGATTGCAGCAAGTAAGGGTATTGGGTAATGCCCGAATGATAAATGAGGCCATCAGGATTTGAATTTAGCAATGATGGTACTGTTGCCGACAGTGGATTGTCCCATCTTAACGCAGATTTCTGCGTCTAAGGGCAGATAGATGTCTACGCGTGAACCAAATTTAATGAAACCCAAATGTTCATCAATGTAGCATTCTTCTTTTTCACGAGCGTAGGTTACGATGCGCCGTGCCATTGCTCCAGCAATTTGTCTGACCAGAATATCTCCGTGGTCGGGTGTGTTGATAACAATGGTGGAACGCTCGTTTTCAAGACTTGCTTTGGGCAAGTAAGCTTTGTGGAAGTTGCCGCTATCGTGAGAGACTTTCTTTACATATCCATCAACAGGAAACCAATTGGCATGAACGTTCACCAACGACATAAATATGGAAACCATAATACGTCGGTCGTGGAAATATTCATTTTCCTCTACTTCTTCAATCACTACAATTTTACCATCGGCAGGAGCCACTACGATGTCTTTCGTATCGCTACCATATATGCGGATAGGGCAACGGAAGAAATTGATCATGATTCCGTAAACGATGAGAGAGATGCCCAAAAGGCAGAAGAAGGGTATTTTGGATGTAAAAAGATTAAATACGATTGCATTCAAAATAATGAAAAGTACCAGACTGGCGATAAGTGTGCTGGTTCCTTCATGATGCAGTCGTATTTTTTTTATCTTTCGGATGTTTTTTATCTTGGTGAGCGTACTCATGAATAATTCAGAAACGTTTATTTTGCGCAAAGTTAATGCAATCTAAGCGAAAGGCAAAGTTAAATGTGTATTTTTTAAGATTCTCGCTTCCTATCCCAAGATATT
>CALZOH010000101.1 GCA_945827465.1 uncultured Prevotellaceae bacterium | reverse complement strand
CCAACATACCCAAGAAATCAATCGAACATGTGTAGGGGCGTATCGCATACGCCCTGAAAAGAGCGAAAACGGAACCAGCCCATCCCACAACATACCAAAGAATATCACCGAACAACCGTAGGGGCGTATCGCATACGCCCTCAAATGAGCGAAAATGAAATGATTGCGGCGAACATACCATCATCGTCGAACATGCACCTTCGCCGCCATGAAGGGCGTATGTGATACGCCCCTACACCTGTTCGGTCATTTCATGGATCATACAATGGTCAAACGCTATGATTTCACCCAATATCACCCAACGAAATAACACCGTCGAACATGCACCTTCGCCGCCATGATGGGCGTATGCGATACGCCCCTACACATGTTCGATCAATTCATTAATAAATCATTTGTCAAACAAAATGATTTCACATGATAACACTCGACATGACATTATCGTTTAATATGCTTTTTCCCTGCCATGAAGGGCGTATGCGATACGCCCCTACACCTTTTTGGTTATTTCATGGATAAAACAATGCTCAAACGCGATGATTGGATGTTGGTTGTTGGGTAACAAAAATCCCCGACACGTTGGGAGGAAACCAGTTGTGCCGGGGAAACGGTTCTAATTGTTATGGGGTTGTGGTGGTTTTTAGATATGGGGAATCTCGTGATTGAATGGATGAGGCGTTGACAGGATATTTTCGAGTTCGTCAGCCGAAAGGGCGAGGTGGAACTGCCCATTGTATGCCACCGAAATGTCGCCCGTCTCCTCTGATACGATGATGGCAAGAGCGTCGGTTTTTTGTGATATACCCAATGCAGCACGGTGACGCAGTCCCAACGTCTTGGGGATGTCGGTGTTGTGTGCCACAGGCAGGATGCAACCGGCTGCGGCGATATGTTGTCCGCGTATGATCATGGCTCCATCGTGGAGCGGAGAGTTCTTAAAGAAGATATTCTCGATGAGGCGTTGCGTGATATTAGCGTTGATGTTGTCACCGGAGTTGATGTATTCGTTGAGTCCAACGCTGTGTTCGATGATAATCAGGGCCCCCACGTGTCCTTTGCTCATGTTCATACATGCCATCACGATGGGAAAGATGTTTTCGTGGCTGTGATCGGACGAACGTTTGGACCGGAAGAAGCGAATCAAGTAGGATTGGCTATGGTGGACACCGATGGTGGAGAAGAAACGACGTATTTCCTCTTGGAACAAGATGACCAACGCGAGTGCTCCCATGTTGATGATAGTGTCGAAAATGGTTCCAAGCAGTCGGAGATTGAAGAACTGCTTAACGATGATCCATACGAGAATAAAGATGATGATGCCGGAGAAGATATTGGCGGCACTCGATTGCTTCATCAGACGGTAGATGTAGTAGAGAAACAATGCTACCAAGAAGATATCGATGAAATCTTTTAGCTCAAAATGGATCATAGGGTCAGTCACTGAGGGTGATATGAGGTTGAAGGAGGCGTCAACGGAACTTACCCAAGTTGGTAAAGTGATAGAGAGTGACGGCTTCGTTAGCTTGCTGGACGTCGTGTACGCGTATAATATCTGCCCCTTTGGTCAGTGCGATGGCGTTGAGGGCTGTGGTCGCGTTTAGAGTCTCTTCGGTTGGGATGTGGAGCAGTTTGGTGATCATGCTCTTGCGGGATATTCCAACGAGGATAGGGAGCTGAAACTCCTTGAAATCCTGCAAGTGGCCCATCACTTCGTAGTTGTGATAGTACAGTTTGCTGAAGCCGAAGCCCGGATCGAGGATGATATCGCATACGCCCAAGTCGTGCAACATCTTAATCTTGGTGGAGAAATAGAAGAACATCTCCCGTACAATGTTGGAATAAGTTGTTTCTTGGTGCATTGTATGGATGTCGCCCTTGATATGGCTGAGCACATAGGGTACGTGAAGTCGACTCAAAGTAGGGAACAGAGTGGGGTCGAACTCGCCGCCTGAAATATCATTGATGATATCTACCCCATATTCCTCCACACACATGCGAGCGACGTCGCCTCGGAAAGTATCTACCGAGAGAATAAGGTTTTTGACGTTGGCTTCGCGGATGATCGGGAGTGCAAAGCGCAGGCGCGACATCTCTTCCTCGGCCGAGATCAGTTCGGCGCCGGGGCGAGTAGAGTAGGCACCGACATCAATAAAGGTGGCACCGCCACTGGTGATCTCGTCTACACGCTGACGAATGCTCTCTTCCGACTGTTTCCGACTGGGTGCATAGAAGGAGTCAGGGGTGACGTTGAGTATTCCCATGACTTTTGGGCATGTAAAATCGATCAACTCACCGTTACGTACTTTAAGACTTAGGTTCATAGGGATTGAAACAATGGGGATGGAAGGTAATTAGTTCCATGAGGGAACCTTGGTGCCACGCGGATAGAACTCGAGCAACTCTATTTCGAAGATAAGCGTGGAGTAAGCGGGAATGGTTGCATTCTCACTCTTGTTATAACCCAAGGGATAGGGGATGTACACCCGCCAGAGGTCACCCACGTGCATGTTCATGAGAGCCGTTGAAAAGCCCCTTACAAATGACGTCGGACGTCGAAGGGTGGGAGTGGAGATCTTGTGATCGAATATTTCTTCAAAGATAGAGGATTGTCCGCTATGGGTGAAAACGTATCCGTCGGGATGTTCGGACGTTGGCATGAGCCGACCTCGGAAGAAAATGCGGCAGGAGTCGCTGCCTATGGGCGAAGTGGTGCCCGTACCGGTCTTGAGGATGCGAACATAGATGGAGTCCATGCTTGTATTCATGGCCGTTGAGTCTAAAGAGTAGCTGAGGAAGGTGCGCCACGGACTATGTTCACGCCAAGTAGAACCATAAATGCGGCGCACTTGGTTGATGCTGTCTTTGGCTATGGCACGAATCTGGTCAAAATAGATTTCGTTTCGGTTTTTCCAGTCGCTGTATTCAGACTCATCTTCCTTGTCGTCACTGCAGGCCATGCACAAAGAGAACATGGACAGCAGGACGCCGAGGATAAAGGGAACGTGATACCTCTTCATTTTCAAAGTACACAAAATGATGTATAGAGTTATACGAGTTTCTTCAGGAGGGAAGTGATGCTGACAGAGTCTTCAATAATACCACGAAGTTCAGCAATCTTGACTCTCTTCTGTTCCATGGTATCGCGGAAACGAAGAGTTACAGTGTCGTCCTGCAGGGTATCGTAGTCCACCGTCACGCAATAGGGCGTTCCTATGGCGTCTTGACGGCGATAACGCTTGCCGATGGAGTCTTTCTCGTCGTAATGGGTGTTGAAGTGGAACTTCAGATCATTGACAATCTCGCGTGCCTTCTCTGCCAAACCATCTTTGCGTACCAAAGGCATGACAGACAACTTGACCGGAGCGAGCTGCGGCGGGAATTTCAATACGACGCGTGTCTCGCCGTTTTCGAGTTGTTCTTCCTGGTAAGAGTGGCAGAGCACGCTCAACGTCATGCGGTCGACACCGATACTGGTCTCAATGTCATACGGCGTGTAGCTTTCGTTGGTTTCCGGATCGAAATACTTGATCTGACGACCGGAGTAGGTCTCGTGTTGGGACAAATCAAAGTTTGTACGACTATGAATGCCTTCGACTTCTTTGAAACCGAAGGGCATCTTGAACTCGATGTCGGTAGCTGCATTGGCGTAATGAGCCAGTTTTTCGTGATCGTGGAAGCGATAGTTCTCCGAACCAAAGCCTAATGCCTGGTGCCAAGCCATTCTCAACTCCTTCCACTTGTTGAACCACTCCATTTCGGTGCCGGGTTTAACGAAAAACTGCATCTCCATCTGTTCAAACTCACGCATACGGAAGATGAACTGACGTGCAACGATCTCGTTTCGGAAGGCTTTACCAATCTGGGCGATACCAAACGGCAGCTTCATACGTCCGGTCTTCTGCACATTCAAGTAGTTGACGAAGATTCCTTGGGCCGTTTCGGGACGAAGATAGATCTTATCGGCACCATCTCCCGTGTTGTTCAGTTGCGTGCTGAACATCAAATTGAACTGACGAACGTCGGTCCAGTTCTTGGTTCCGCTGATCGGGTCTATGATTTCCTCGTCTATAATGATTTGCTTGAGTGCTTCGAGGTCCGGTCCCTGCATAGCGAGGGTGTAACGCTCGTGGAGGGCGTCGCGTTTGGCCTTGATATCAAGCACACGCGGATTCGTTTCACGGAATTTGGCTTCGTCAAAAGCCTCACCAAAGCGTTTAGCGGCTTTGGCCACCTCTTTATCGATCTTCTCATCATATTTGGCGATTTGATCTTCAATGAGGTTATCGGCCCGATAACGCTTCTTTGAATCACGATTGTCGATGAGTGGGTCGTTGAATGCGTCTACGTGACCACTGGCTTTCCAAATAGTGGGGTGCATGAAGATGCAGCTGTCGATGCCTACAATGTTGTCATGGAGTAATACCATGCTCTTCCACCAATATTCCTTGATGTTGTTCTTGAGTTCAACACCATTCTGACCATAGTCGTAGACAGCAGCGAGTCCGCCATAGATATCACTTGAGGGAAATACAAACCCATATTCCTTACAATGGGATACAATCTTTTTGAAAACGTCTTCTTGAGCCATTTGATATTCTGCTATAATTGATATATTTTGCTGCAAAGTTACTTCATTTTGAGGAGATGCGCTACTCTGTTCAGTACTTTTCTGTACACACAGCGCCTTCTAATGGAGGGCGTCGAGGTGGGTTGTTGGGCAATGCAGGGCCGTAGCAGTCCATTTGACCTAATCAAAAGCCGCATGACAGCCTCCTTTCGAGGCAATCATGCGGCTTGTTAAGGTGAAGACAAGGCCAAATGTTAGAATTCGGCTGTCTTGGGTGTACGTGGGAAGGGTATTACGTCACGAATGTTCTGCATACCGGTCACGAAGAGAATCAAGCGCTCAAAGCCAAGACCGAAACCTCCGTGCGGGCAACTTCCGAACTTGCGTGTATCAAGATACCACCACATGTCCTTCATGGGTATATCGCGTACTTCGATCTGTTCTTGCAACTTGTTATAGTCTTCTTCACGAACACTTCCTCCAATAATTTCGCCAATCTGGGGGAAAAGCACGTCGGTACCCTGTACTGTTTTGCCGTCTTCGTTCAGTTTCATGTAGAACGCCTTGATCTCTTTAGGATAGTCAGTCATGATGACGGGCTTCTTGAAGTGATGCTCTACGAGGTAACGCTCGTGCTCACTTGCCAGATCCATTCCCCAACTTACAGGGAACTCAAATTTGTGTCCGTTGTTGACAGCTTCTTCGAGAATACGGATTCCTTCGGTGTAAGGCAGACGTACAAAGTCCTCAGCAACGACTGAATTCAATCTTTCCAAGAGTGATTTATCAATCATCTTATTGAGGAATTCAAGGTCGTCTTTGCAGTTATCGAGTGCCCATCGGATGCAATACTTGATGAAGTCCTCTTCCAGATCCATGAGACCGTTCAAATCAATGAAAGCCACCTCTGGTTCGATCATCCAAAACTCTGCCAAATGGCGCGGTGTATTGGAGTTTTCGGCACGGAACGTCGGTCCGAAGCTGTAGATAGATCCTAATGCTGTGGCAGCAAGTTCACCTTCCAACTGTCCGCTAACGGTGAGTGACGTCATCTTTCCAAAGAAATCGTCGGAGTAGTCTATCTTACCATTCTCGTCCTTCTTCAAATCGTATAGATTCTTCGTTGTTACCTGGAACATCTCGCCTGCTCCTTCGCAGTCGCTGGCTGTAATGATAGGGGTATGGAAGTAAAAGAATCCGTGTTCGTGGAAGTACTTGTGGATGGCAATGGCCATATTGTGACGAATGCGGAAGACAGCACCGAAGGTATTGGTGCGCAAGCGCAGGTGGGCATGCTGACGCATGTATTCAAAGGTCTGACCTTTCTTTTGCATCGGGTAGTCAGACGGACAGGTACCCAGTACTTCAATCTCTGTAGCCTGTATTTCGCTGGCTTGTCCGGCTCCCGGGCTCTTGGTGAGCTTTCCGTTTACGCTGAGACAGGCTCCGGTGGTGATTTGCTTGAAAAGGTCGGCGTTGAAACGATCCGTGTCGGCCACTACTTGAACGTTCTTAATCGTTGAACCGTCGTTGATGGCAATGAAATGTACCGCTTTACTATCGCGGTGGGTGCGTACCCAGCCTTTCACATTGACGATGGTGTCGTAGGCCTCCGATTGAAGGATGTCAATTACTTTTGTTCTCTTAATTGTTTCCATTGTAGTCTTGATGATTATTCGTAAGCGCCCATACGGAGGATGCGTACTTCATCTTCGGTGAGGAATCGCCAGTCTCCGCGGCGCAGATTTTTCTTGGTTAATCCAGCAAAGTACACGCGGTCAAGCTTCATGACATGATATCCGAGAGACTCGAATATGCGGCGTACAATGCGGTTCTTACCGCTATGAATCTCTATACCCACTTGTTTCTTGTCTGTATCGCTGGCATAGTCGATTGCATCGGCCTTAATGACTCCGTCTTCAAGCTCAATACCGCTGATGATCTTCTGCATGTCTTCAATGCTTACGTTCTTGTTGAGGAAAACATGATAGATTTTCTTCTTCAGATATTTCGGGTGCATGAGTTTCGAGGCCATGTCACCATCGTTGGTGAGTAGCAGTACACCCGTGGTATTGCGGTCGAGACGTCCGATGGGATAGATGCGTTCAGGGCATGCGTTCTTAACGAGGTCCATCACCGTCTTACGATTGAGAGGATCGTCGCTGGTCGTTACATAGTCCTTCGGTTTGTTGAGCAGGATGTAGATCTTGTCTTCCAGTCTTACTGGTTCTCCATGGAATCTGACGTCGTCAGTACGCTGAATCTTGGTTCCGAGTTCAGTGACTACAACTCCGTTGACGGTCACCAGACCTGCTTCGATGTATTTGTCGGCATCGCGGCGAGAGCAAATACCCGCATTCGCCATGAACTTGTTGAGGCGCAACGGTTGTGTCGGGTCATTCACTTGCTCTTTATAGCGCAAAATCTTCTTCTGCGAATATTTGGGCTTGATGGTCTTTTTGGGTTTCATCTTCGGTTTGGGCTGCTGCTGGCGCGGTCCACTCGGAGTGCGTTGGTAGTTGTTGTTATATCCACCTTCTGCAGGGCGAGAATAACTTTCCTTGTAGCTGGCATCTACTCGATTGAATCTCTCTGTAGATGGTTGGGTGGAATGGGGCTGATAAGCGTTGCGATGGTAACCACCTTCTTCGCGCTGATTGTAGCGTTCGCGGGGTGAATACATCACGTCTTGGTTGTTGTTGCGATTGTTGTAACTCTGCTGATTGTAGCGTTCACGTGGTTGATAACTGTTAGTTCTTTTCTGAGCTGGATTGTAATTGTAGTTAGGTGTTACTTTCTCGGCTTTCATGATATGCCTGCGGATGCGGGGACGTCCGGTTGCAGGTCTTCCACCCAATGTTGAATTGGACGGATTGGATTCCTTGGAATCGTTGGCCGACTTT
The DNA here is from genome assembly GCA_945827465.1 of uncultured Prevotellaceae bacterium. GTDB lineage: Bacteria > Bacteroidota > Bacteroidia > Bacteroidales > Bacteroidaceae > UBA6382. Next base: position 4,010 of record CALZOH010000101.1, on the reverse strand, counting down.
TGCGGCTGATCAAAATACTCTTCGTTCATAATAATACTAACTTGATGTTAAGCCTCACGGCTGATAAATAATTCTGTTTATTGTATAAATATAAATGTTATAGTCCCAGGTAGGTGTGCGGGGTGATTTGTTTCAACTCATTCTTTACTTCGTCGCTGACGTTCAGTTGGTCGATAAACTCGCTGATGGTTTCACGGGTAATTTGTGAATTGGTTCGAGTCAAGGCTTTCAGCGCTTCATAGGGATGAGGATAAGCTTCGCGGCGCAGAATGGTTTGGATGGCTTCGGCTACGACGGGCCAGCAATTGTCCAGGTCGGCATTGATGCTTTCCTGATGCAGCAGCAGTTTGCGCAAACCTTTGAGCGTACTGGCAATAGCTATCATCATGTGACCGATGGGTACACCGATGTTGCGCAGTACGGTTGAGTCGGTCAAATCGCGTTGCAAACGAGAGATGGGCAATTTAGCCGACAAGAACATCAAGATGGCATTGGCGATGCCCATATTGCCTTCTGAGTTTTCAAAGTCGATGGGGTTGACTTTGTGCGGCATGGCGCTTGAACCAACTTCACCTGCCTTGATCTTCTGCTTGAAGTAATTCATCGAGATGTATTGCCAGAAGTCGCGGTCCAGGTCAATGATGATGGTATTGATGCGTTTGAGGGCATCAAAGATGGCACCCATTCCATCGTAGTTGGAGATCTGGGTGGTGTATTGCTCGCGCTTCAGTCCTAAGCCTTCGCTCACAAAGCGGTTGCAGATATCGGTCCAGTTGTATTCGGGATAAGCTACGTGATGTGCATTGAGGTTACCGGTTGCTCCACCGAATTTTGCAGGCATGGGCAGGGTCTTCAAGCTCTCGAACTGCTCTTCTAAACGGTAGGCAAATACGCGAATCTCTTTGCCCAAGCGGGTGGGAGAGGCGGGTTGTCCGTGGGTATGCGCCAGCATGGGAACGTCTTTCCATTCCTCAGAATATTGGTTAAGCTGGTCGATCAGTTCTTGAAGGGCGGGATACACTACATCCTGAAGTGCTTCTTTGAGCATCAGGGGGAATGAAGTGTTGTTAATGTCTTGTGAGGTAAGTCCGAAGTGAATAAACTCTTTGTAGGCTTCAAGTCCGCCAATCTTGTCAAATTCTTCTTTGATGAAATATTCTATGGCTTTCACATCGTGGTTGGTGACCTTTTCAATATCCTTCACTCGTTGAGCTTCGTTTTCGGTCAGTGTCTCGTAGATCTGACGCAGGCGTGGGAAGAGTTTTTGGTCGAAGCTTGCTAACTGTGGGAGCGGAAGTTGACAAAGCATGATGAAGTATTCAATTTCAACTCTTACGCGATGTTTAATAAGCGCAAATTCTGAGAAGTAGGGGGCAAGGCAATCTGCTTTGCTACGATAGCGTCCATCGATAGGAGAGACGGCTGTTAGTACGTTTAAATTCATGGGTATATGATAAAGTTGTGCAAAGTTACTCTTTTAATCCAATTCAGCAGTGTTTCCTATTGCATTTTTAGGTAGAAAACATCCGGAAACGGGCATGTTTCCGGATGTTTTGAGAGGGTTGGCAGTGTCTTATTGTTGTTTTGCAATGAACTCTGCCATTTTGGCTTCATTGGCCTTTACGCTTTCGTACAGTTTAAACTGTGCCTTGGTGCGTACCAGGTTGTGGGTGGGGTACTGAATCTTGTAGTAGCGGTCTCCATCCAAGTAGTCGGCAAGGAATCGAACGGCTTGCATGTAGGGGAACAGCTTGGCTGCATACGGAATGTTCTCACGCTCTACGGGCAAGAGGAAGGAGCGAGTGCTCTCAAGATAGCCGTCAACGAATGCTGCGAAGATTTCAAAGTTGAAGTTGACGTTGTCAAGGTTCTCATCGTCTTCACGTCCGGTATTGGCAGCCGAGCGCAAGAAGTCGCCGATGTCGCTGAATACGAAGTTGGGCATGACGGTGTCAAGGTCGATGACGCACAATACGCTGCCGTCGGGTTCAAACATCAGGTTGTCGACCTTGGTGTCGCAGTGACAGATGCGTTTGGGCAGGATACCTTGACGATAGAGCTGCTCGCCCTTGCACATTTCTTCGGCATCGCGCTCGATGGCATCAATCAGGTATTTCACTTCTGCTACTCGTCCTACGCGGTCGGCCTTTACTGCGTCGCGCAACTGACTCAGGCGGAATTCCATGTTGTGGAAGTTCGGAATGGTTTCGCCCAGTTCAAACGGCAGGTCGGCCAGCATGGCCTGGAAGTTACCGAAGGCAATACCTACGTCGTGGCTCGATTCGGGGTTTACTTCGCTCTTGGTGATGGCACCGGGGATGAAGTCCATGATGCGCCAGTAGGTTTCTTCTGTTGTCTTGAAGTAAGGTTTGCCTGTTTCCTTGGTCAAGCGGAAGTTGAGCACCTTGCGCTCGATGTCGGTTTCGCCGTTTTCCATGAGTTTGAGCTTGATGTGCGTCGTGACGGTGGTAATGTTTCTCATGAGCATGGCCACGTCGGTGAAGATGGCGTTGTTGATGCGCTGCAATACGTAGTCGGGGCAGTCGCTTTCGGCTGTGGTCACCTTAAATGTATCGTTGATCAGACCGTTGCCAAGGGGTTTTACTTCGGTCACCGTGCCTTTGATGTCGAATTGCGACACGATGAATTGCAATTGATTTTGATCCATGTTATTTGTTTTGTTTGTGTGTTCTTATTGGCTTTGTGTGTTTCGGGCAGTTTCTAACCCGAAGTGCTTGCAAATTTAAAGAAATCTTTTTCGATTTTGATGCTCTGACGTCTAAATCTTTTCTTCCTATGGCCGTAAGCGTATGGAATAAATGCTTGGATGACCATTGGATTGTTGGATGTTGATGCGGAATTTCCGGGTGGTCAGTGCGCTCGGTAAAGAGAATTCTATGATGCCGTAACCCATGAAACTGTTCAGATGGGTTTCGGGCAATGCTTCACTTTGATAAACCGATGTCCATCCCTGTTCACTCACATCAGGGACGTTATACCCATGTATTAAGCGAACAGGTGTAGGGGCGTACAACGAAAACCGCCACCCTCGTTGGGGACGGGGATGGCGGTTGACGGATGGGTGCATCTGCGATGCGTCGGACTTACTCGGCGGGCGTGTTGTCGGGCGTGGGTGCTTCGGGCTCGGTGGGCTCTTCTTCTTCCTTGCTGCCTGAGTTGAGGTAATAGAGTTTGGCGTGGGTCTCTACTTCCTTGCACTTCAGGGCTAAGGTGGTCAGGGCTTCGGAGGGCAGGAGCACCTGCATGGAGTTGAGTACGTCGTAATAGTTCTTGACGGCTTCGTCAACTTCTTCGCGGGCGGCCTTCATTTCGCCTGTTACCTTGACGCCTTTGGTCTCTAAACGTCCTACCAAGAGGCGGTCGACTTCGGAGGTCTGCAGCAGGGCTGCGTCCACGTAGTCTTTTACGCCCAATGCCTTCAGGGCATCCAAGTCTTTGATGAGTTCCTCGTAGATGTTGCGAGCTTTGGCCGTTTCCTTGCCGTAGGCCTCGTTAAACTTTAGGTCGAACACCTCAAACCACTTCAGGAGTTGTGTGGCCTTCTCCTGGTTGGGATGGTCTTTGGGCAAGGACGTTTGTGCTCTCAGCATGGCGCGAATCGTAGTGAGCAGCTGGTCTTGCCTGTGGTCGGCCTCAGCAAGGTCTTCAACGTTCCAGTCCTTCGTCATCGTTTTGTACACTTCTTGCTCCTTCATGAATTTGTCCTTCAGGATGGCAAGCGCATTCTTAAACATTTCGCCTTCGATGTCTTCGGCTGCATTCAGCGATAATGTTAACACTTTGTGGACGGAGTCAACATGACCCGCATTGTCCAACTTCTTAAAGAATGTGTAATTTAGATTGGTCATAGTTCTTAAGTTTATGAATTATTCCGCGAATATAATCATTCTTAGTTAAACAGAGTGAATGAAAAGACAATTATTATCGGCACTCAAGTAAGGCAAGAATACTTTTACTCTTGTGTCACTCGGCACTCAAGTGAGGCAAGA
>CALZOH010000100.1 GCA_945827465.1 uncultured Prevotellaceae bacterium | reverse complement strand
GGTCATCTGCATCAAGGCCGATAGGTCTGACGAGGCCAAACGCGAGTATCCCGCGTCGAACGTATTGGCGCCATCGTTGTTGGGAGTGGTGTGTACAGCCAGCGTTCCTACTATCTCGTTGCCTTTTTCTGCACCTGCATCGCTGTGAACGGCTAATGAAAGTTCAAACGGTACGTGTCCTCCCTGACGGTTGGGGATGTACGTACTTCCGCCGCCTAAGTAGTTGAGCGCATTCGAGCGGGCGTTGATGTCGTCGGCATAGTCGTTGTAGCCGTCTTTGGTGTCGAAAATACTGTCGGGCATGCCGGCCCATTGCATGGCGTAGCGAGCTCCTTCGAGGTAGCGGGGCAGCCCGCTGACTTGTTCCTGAAAAGCCTCGTCGCCGCGGGCAATGTTGCCCATGCCTCCGCCAAATCTGACGGCGTCGGCCGTGATGATGCCTTTTTCTGCTGTGAGGTTGGTGAGCACAACGCAATTCTTCTCCGGTTGTCCGGCCTCAAATTCGTAAGTGCCCAAATATACCCAGGTAGAGCCGCCCATTTGCTGGTTGACTCCGACGTGGCTCCGTGTTCCTTTGTGAATGATGGTGTAGACAGCTTCGTCCACGCTTTCTTCAACGGTTTGGTAGCTGACATAAACGGCGTATTTCCCTGATTCGGGCAGGTTGGGAGTCCAGTAGACGCTGCTGCTTTCGTCGGCTTCGGTGGTGGAGTTGATGCAACGTGCCGTTCCGTCAAAGAACGGATTTTCATTGGTGAGCAATGTGTCTTTGCGCTGTGCAAAACCGGGCAGAGGGGCCTTGCGCCATTTCTCTTTTCGGTTTATTTCGCGGTAGCCGTTGTCGGGTGCTTCCTGGTCATTGTCTACGATTACTTCGTGCGCCTGCCAATCTCTTTCACGGGGTGAATACACAATCGCGCCGCTGTTTTCGAGCATCGGAATCAAGAAGGGCACTACGATGGATTGGGTAAAGAGGTCTTCGTTGGTGCAGAACAGGGTGGGGCGTTGCCAAATCCATTCGTCTTTCTTGCTGCTGAAATAGCGGCCGTGACTGGCCCAAACGCAAAGATGTCGGTTCTGCAAACCTTGTCGGGGTGTTGTGACTTCTGTCAGGCGGTGCGTCCATGGTTTTCCCCGATAGTCAAGGGTGGAGGGGCAGAGGCGCGCCGTGTCTTTCTCACTGCGCAGGTAGTTGGGGATGTAGGTCGAGAGTTCGCGCTCAAAGGCAAAGATGCGTAGTTCGTAGTCGCGGTAGGCTTCGGGCAGCGTGGCGCGCAAGTCATTGTAGATTTTCTCAATGATGGATGCCGTGAATAGTTGCGATGAGAATCCCTCGTTGCCATATACGTCGAGCGTGCGCAAGTCGTCATCCACCACGTAATCACTCAAGCCTATCACCAGTTTGGGACGAAAGCCTTCCAAACTGTAATTCTTGAAATATTGTTTGAGCGATTGTTCCAGGTCACTGTTTTGTGCCATGACAGGCAGAAACATCAGGCACAGGAATAACCAGCTGCTAAAGCGTTTCATTGACTGAAAATTTATGGGGAAACTTGGCCCGTTCTGCAAATTGGCTGTAGTATTGATTGATCTTGGCAAAGTCTTTTTCGAGGTTGCCGGTCGGAATGATTTGTTGCGTACATACAATGGTTTTGTTGACGTAGTCGAGGGCATAGAGTTGAATGGGAATGCCACACTTCAGGGCAATGAAGTAGAATCCTTTTTTCCATTGTTTGTTGAGCGAACGCGTCCCTTCGGGGGTGATGGCGATGTGTACGTCGTCGTGGTGGCGCAAATATTCCGACAGGCTGTCGGTAATTTTCTGCTTGTTGCTGCGGTCAATGGGGATGCCGTCGAGATGACGTAGCAGGATGCCTAAGGGCCAGAAAAACCAGTCTTTCTTCATCATGAAATGAGATGAAAAACCTTCGCTATTTCGATAGAGCAGGCCGATGATGAAGTCCCAATTACTGGTATGGGGAGCTACGCAGATAATGCTTTTGGGGGGAAGGGGGATGGTGATGTTGAGTTTCCATCCCATGAACTTATAGAGTAGGTATGAACAGATTCTTTTCATGTTAAATGGGTTGTCAGAGAGTGGTCGGAGGGCTCTTTTTTGAGGGTTCCGTTGCTCTTAACGTCGGTAAAGTTAGGAAGAATAATTGAGATGGGCGTTGGCGTCGGTTGATTTCTGCCTTTGTTGCCCCCGGCTGCGCAGGGGGCAAGGCCTGTTTGGCCATTGGTATTTCCTAACGGCTATGGCGTTATACAATACGTGGCAGGAATCCCGGTCTTCCTGCCACGTAGTTGCTTGGGTGAGTTAACGTCTTTTCTCTTTTTTGTCGCCTTTGGCATCGAATTTGTAGCTGAATTTGAGTTGTACCCAATGATGTAGTTCTTCCAGGCGATTTTCGGTGCGTTCGGTGGCTGTCTGTGATACGTAATACCAGCACCGCTTGTTCAGTAAGTCATCGAAATTTAAGGTTACGTTACCTTTTCCATGCAGTACTTTGCGGCCCAGCGACAGTGACCAGTCGGGTATGAGCCGATTCATTTCAGTGGAGGAGTAGCCCTTGCGTCCTTCGAGATCAAAGTTGGTTTCTGCGTTCCAATCTTTCCACTTGTAACGGACAAAGAGGGCGGCTCCGTAGACGGTCAGCGTTTGGTTGCTGAGCGAGGAGGGCTCGTAACGTAACCGGTTGATGGTGTACCAGCCCGAAAGTTTCAGAAGGATTTCTGCGCGTTCCAGTGATATGGTGGGGCATTCCGATATCGAGAAGTTTTTCCTAAAGTTCTGCTCACACTGAGTGGCCTCATAGTCGGCGGTCAGGAAGCCGTAACTTCTGTCGTAATTTATTTTCAGCGAATTTTCCACGCGTACAAAGTTGCCGATGCTTTGCTCATAATTGACGTTTGCCGTATATGATTTCTGGTTGCGTGCGTTGGTGGGCATGCTGCGGTAGGCACCGGTTTGGGAGTTGAAGAAGTAGAGGGTGCTGAAGGGATTGATGATTTGCTGGTAGGTCAAGCCTACACTGACCATGCGTTGGTGCTTCGTCATGTTGGCGAAGTAATTCAAGGCGGTCCGGTGTGCATACTTGTTTCGCAGGTTGGGATTGCCTTCTACGATGAAGAGCGGGTCGGTATTGTCGGTATAGGCCACCGTGTTGAGCAAGGTGGGCAGGGTGGTGTTGTAGTTGTAACTGGCTTCGATGCTATGCCCCCGTTTGATTTTCCAGCGCAGCGTCATGTCGGGGGTCCACAGGTTTTCGGTGCGGCTCTTGTCGATGTCGAGCTGGCCGCGCTGGTATGCCAGTTTTTCATGCTGGTTGTCGAAACTGAGGTTGGGCATGAAGCTGAAGTTGCCGAGGTTGAACGTGAACTTCAACGAGGCTTTTTGGATGTTGTCGGTCTGTTGGTTGCGATAACTGTTGGGGTCGAGCAGGGGGTCGAAGCGCTCGTCGTCGGCCGGGTGGGGCGTGTCGGATAAGATGTGGTCTTGCTTGTCGAAGTGGCGCTTGTGCTCGTAGTTGTAGTCGAGCTGCATGAGGAGTTGTTTGCTCAGCCACTTCTTGTAGCCGCTTCCGGCTGTGGCTTCTAACTGGTGGCTCGGTTTGCGGTCGGTTTCGTAACGCACTTCGTCGGCCTGTGGGTTGAGCCGGTAGTGCAGGTCGCGTTCGGCGTAAACTTCGGTCTGCACGTCGCTGTAGCTGATGCCTCCCCACAGGTTCACCGAACTGTTCTTGGGCAGCATGCGCCGTAAGTCAACGTTGGCAGAGGTCTTGCTCTCTTCCTCAAAAGTTGTTGTGCGGTAGAGCGAGCGCGAGATGAGGTGGTCGTTCCAGCGCTCCGGGTTGTCGGTGCTGAAGGCCTCGTCCAGCGGGTGCTCGGTGTCTTGATAGGGATTGTTGTCGTAAACGGCGTTGCGTTGGGTCTGTCGGTTGCGCGATTTCTGATACGACGAGGCGCCACGTATTGTGAGCCAGGTGAGGCTGTCGAGCTGGAAGAGGCCGTGGAAAGAAAAATCAGGTTTGAAGTAATGACGGTAATTCCGGGTGTCGGAGAGGCTGAAGGTGCGGTCAGCTCCCGCCATGAAGGTCTCGCGACTGCTGCTTTTGCTGCCCCATCCGTCGGTGTGCTGGCCTTGAAGATTGAACGAAAATTGCTGTTTCAATTCTTTTTCGCCCTGTCGGGTTTTCCACTTATGTTGGTAGCCGCCTGAGCCGAAAATCTGTTTGCCAAATGGGTTGGAATTGCCGCTCGACGACCCACTGAAGGTTTTGGAGAATTGCTGTTCATTGATGTTGTTCAGGTTGCCGAAAAGCATGAGCGGGTCAGTGGTCGACAGAAACATAGCGTCGAGGTTGGCTTTGTAGCCCTTCTCGGTTTGATAGGCTCCTTCCACGTTGCCATACCATTTCTCCAAGAAACTGGGCTTGATTTGCAGGTCGAGCACGTGGTCTTCTTCGCCGTCATTCCGTCCCGTATGGTCCTTCAACTTGCTGCCCTTATTGTAGAGCTTGAGGCGGTCGACGGCTTCGGCGGGCAGGCGTTCCTTCAAAATCGAGTTGTCGGCAAAGAGCTCCTCGCCGTTTACCAGAATGCGCACGGGCTTGTTCATCCAGTAAAGTTTGCCATCTTGCTCCGTCACGCCCGGCAGTTGTTGGATGAGTTCCTCCAGTCGGGCTCCTTCGCTCAGGTTGAAGGCGGCGGGGTTAAACACCACCGTGTCGCCGCGCATCACGAAACGCTTGGCCTTGGCCTTGACCACGGCGCTGCGCAGAAACAAGTCGGAAGGCTTCAGAACAATATCGCCCAGCTTGAGCGTGTCGTTACCTTCATAGGCACTGAATGAAACTCTGCGGGGATGGTAGCCAATCAAAGCCGCTTCTACCCAGCATTTGTTGCCGCTGAAAGATAAGGCGAAGCGTCCCAAACTGTCAGGCTTGATATGATGAACGTAAACGCTGTGTTCATCAGGTTGACCGATCATCTTGGCTTCCACTTCTGGCAGTGGTTCGCCCGTGTTGGCGTCAACGAAACGGCCTGTAACAATTTCGGCCCTTGTGGAGAGTGAAAAACTTGCGAATAAGATAACAAGAATACCAATGATACTTTTCATAGAAATAATGATGATGATTGATTCGGTCGCAAAATTATGGAAAAAAATTAAAACATCACTCGGGGGGGGTAATTTATAAAGAAATGCAAATTATTTTGCCCGTCTGATGAGTCGGAGATGGATCATCCGGATTTTGTCACCCAAAGATGACCATTGAGGAAGCCTATCTGAAATAATCATTCCTTCCTTCCCGACAGGGACGAAGTGGCAAATCATTTTTGAAATGTACTTTTGCCATGGGACGAAATGGCAAATCAAATTTGAAAAATGGTTTCAGTCCACCCATAAAAGGTCTGAAAAGAAATGTTTCAGGTATCGAAAGGATGAAGTTCAGCTACTTTTTATTTTTTGCGAGAGCTTTCGTATAGTTCCAATGCCAATTTATAAACAAAAAAAGAAGGAAAAGCGCCTCACGGAACCCTTCCTCCACAAATAGTTAACTCAATAATACTATGAAAAGACTCTTATTTTTTCTGTTGCTGATGCAAAGGTAGCAGGTCTTTCCTCGCTGTGGAAGAATTTCGACATCCTTTTCCTCAGAAATCACATAAATTAGTCTATTTGGGGGAAGATAGTTGCTAAAATAACAACTATCCGCTTTTTGGGGTGTGAAATTTTAAATCTGTTTATGAGAATTGCCCATCTTCTTTTGTGCCTCCTGGGCCAGTTGGTCGCGTCGGCTTTTGCTTTGAGTGACAAGCCACACGCCGCTGAAGACCAAAACCACCGATAGGGCTTCGCTCCATCCGAACAGAGCCAGGCCCGTGGCCACACTGACCAGGCAGGCCACTATGGGTTGAACGTAATTGTAGATGCTTACCACGGTGGGACGAAGTTCGTGCTGTGCCTTCATCAATAATAAATAGGTGATAAAGGTAGCGCCCAACACCACGTAGGCCGTGCCGCCCCAAAAGGCCGCGTCGTGTCCGCTCCATTCAAATGAGCGAAACGAAGTGGCCGTGAAGGGAACTACGAAGATGAGCGAAAACAGAAACATCCATTTCATGCAAGTAACGCCGCTGTAGCGGTGAATCACCGATTTGAAGGCCGTGAGGTAACAAGCAAAGCAGAACTGGGCTGTCAGAATAATCAGGTCGCCCACCGCATTGCCCTCTTCAGCCCCCGTCGCACCGGCGCTGGCAAGCACGATGGTGACGGCTCCCGTAGCGCCCAAGGCAATGCCAAGCACTTTTTTCCACGTAATGGGCTCGCGTAGGAACACGAAGGCCAGCAGCATGGTGGCAATGGGCATCATGGTCGAAATGATGGTGGCGTTGATGGGCGAGGTGAGGTTCAGGCCCACGGTGAAAAGTGTCTGGTTGATGCCGATGGCCAACAGACCGGCCAGGCACAGGCGGAGGAGGTCGCGTGCGGGCACTTTTTCTTTCTTGACAAAGAGTGACGCCATCCAAAAGCAGGCGGCGGCACCGCCAATGCGCAGCGAGACGAGTTGAAGACCGTTCATGCCGTTGTTCATCACCACCTTGCCAATGGGAGCGGCCAGTCCCCACATTATGGAGGCCACCAGCATGGTGGCGTGGCCTGTAAGATGTTGTTTGTTCATGTCAGGGGAGGGAAGAAAGGTCAGTATTTCCAGGTGGAGGTTCCGATGGAAACGCTGATAGAGAAGCTTTCGTTGAATTTCATGTTGAGTGCGCCGCCCAAGTAGCTGTCGCGTTTCAGACCGGGAGCTACGTACGAATTGGGCCCTACCAAGTCCTTGTAACCGGCCAGGCTCACCGACATGCGGTCGTTCAGCAGGTAGTTGAGTGTACCGCCCACACCGGCCTGGTTGTAGTGGTAGCCTCCCCAATCCATTTGAGCCGTATTGACCCCGAGGGTGTAGGCCAGTTGTTTCCCCAATGGCGAAACGTAGGTAAGGCTCACTTCGCGTCCGAAGCCTACGCCCGAAGGCGAGTGGCTGCCCAGTCCGATGCTGGCGCTCAGACTGAGCTCGGCGTTCAGTCCGGTGTGTAGCGGACTGTTCCAGTGGTCATATCCGTAGAGGCCGGGGCGGTAGGTCATGACCGGCGCGGCAATGGAGTCGCCGCGACTGCTGCGGGTGAGGGTAGAGTCGTTGTCGCAACTGACGCTTTGAGCTGCAACGGTCAACGAGAGCGGAAGTAACCATAAAAGAAGGAGGAAACGCAACATCTTCGGGGATTTCTTCTGATTTCGTCCGCAAAGTTACAGCAAAATCCCTGTCTGCCGAACAATCGTCTGTTAAAAAGGCCGATGTCTCGAATATGCGAAAGGGGATGCGCCACCACACCGGGGCGCATCCCCTTGGTTGAAACGTTGCGGCTCACAGGTTGGGCACAACGGCCCAACCTTATTGTTCCTGTTTCGGGCGGGGCTTCAGCTGTAGGAGTTTTCTCTCCTTAATCTTCTGACGGAAGCTGCGCGAAGCGGCATTGCCTGCTTGCGAACCGTCAAGGGTCAGGCGGTCGGAAAAGGTGTCGAACGAACCTATTGATACATTATATTCCAAATTCAGCGTGAATACACCGGTCTCGGGATTGAACGTGCTGGGACTATACCTATCCGTGTTGAGATAAAAAGGACCGTATTGGGGATGTTCGTAAACCATAACTGTCGGTGCTACGGTCAAATCGTAGTTTCCGTCTTTACGCAATGTGCCATAGGCAATGAAGGGAGAATAATTCTCGCCGGAAGGTGTAATGCGGAAAGCGTGTGTACCGTTCGGCAGCATGCAATATCCAACTTTTGTGTCGGGCAGGTTCTCTTCAAAGAATGCGCTGTAATAGGTTCCGATGCTGTTCTTCAACGGGAAGGTTTGCGTGTAGCCATCGTTCTTGAAATCTTCTTCGTTGTAGTACCAGATCGATTCAACGTACTTGAAGCGTAACTCGTTATGGTGACCCAAGTCGTTGGCATCATCAACCTTGATGACGATTTCGTCACCTTGGAAATCGCCGGAAATATGAACGAGCGTATAGGCTGATTCATCGTCGTAATCGAAACTGACGCTATCTATCGTAATGCCTTCTTGGTCGCAATGGAGCCGGAATACTTTGGGCTCGTCGTTGCTGATACATTGTGCCTTGATGACGAAAACCTTGGTGCCCTTTTCAATGACGAGGTTCTTGTTATCATAGGGGAAGATCATAAGACCGTCATTTTGCAGCAACTTTTCCCACATCGGTACGTTGAAGTGAACGTCGGTTATTTGATAGATACCCTTTTCGTCGTCATCAACAACCCACGACAACTTGCCATTGACAACGCCCGTGTTGATAAACGTTTCGTCGTTGGCATAAGCAGTCTTGATTTCGTCTAACAGCATACGAAGGTCGTAGAAGTTGGATTTCAGATGTCCGTTTTCGTCCATTGAAAGATAAACCCATGATGGCTCTTCATTATCGGAACCCATTTCCAGGAGCCAGGATGAATATTTCAGGTTGCTGGGCAGGGAGGAGGTATCTACCAATTTTAGGTTAAAGAGAAGGCTGTCGTAGTTGAGTGTTGCATCTAATAAGCGCGGCTTTTCAATGAAGTCGGTAGCCACGTAGTCATCTCCGCTCATTCGGCAGGTTACGGGTACGATGTTGGAGTAACTTTCCTGGTAGACGCCATAAGCGAGATAGATCTCTTTGGAACGCAAGTAAAGGGTAAATTCACGGCCGATAAGGTTGTCCCAGTCATCCATCAAAGCCATTTTGAGGTATCCGCTGTAGACGATTCCTTCTTTGCTGTATTCCAGAAGAAAGGCATCACTCATGTCGGGGCTGAATGACGCTTCAATACCTACTCTCGTCATTCCCTCATTGTCGGATTGAATCACGCACTTGAAGTTGATCAGCGAATCGAGGTCGATCACACCTCTCTGGGCCAGGGCAATGGAGAGATGGTGGGGCTTGATGTCGGGATTGACAATTTCCTCAGGTTGGTCATTCCCATCATGAGCGGTATAATCGTTGTAGAGATAAGCCTTCGGATTGTTCCAGTCAACAAGGGCTATGTTGGCGTTAAGTTCACTGGTCGGAAACTGCAGGTTGAGCCAGGCGGGGCGTTGGTCGGTATCGAAAATGAAAGGCTGATCCCAGTTGGTCTCAATGCCGTTTTGTGATGAACGGGTCACCGACTTGTTGAGTCGTTTGTAGTCGAAGAAGAGCTGACCTTCTCCCCAAAGCTCGATGCGCTTCTGCAGGAAGATTTCGTCCACCACTTCCTCGGTGGTCGTTGCCTGACAGGTGTAGGCCTTATCGCGATATTGCGTCATAAAGGTGGTGAGCAGACGTTTGCCTTCGTCAGCGTTCTCGCGGGCTGCCGCTTCGGCTTCTATCAGGTACATCTCTTCAACACGCATCAACGGAAATGCACTGAAGACGCCACTCAAGTCTTGATAATTCCCGTCTTTGGGTCGGAACTTAAAACTGGTGTAGACGGGATGATTTCGGAGGGCATCTTCATTATTGGATGTCACCAGCCCGTTAAGAGGTGAGTCTTCAGGTGCTTTCCACCATAATTTGCGGAAGTCGGTATCGGCTATGCGCGAATAGAGCGCACTGCTAATCTGAGCCGGAACTTCTTCAGCATAACTCTCTTTCATTTCCGGCGAAAGCCAAGGCGTCCACGATTTCATGCCGAGATCTCTATACAGTTTGGCGTCATCCCGGCTGTATTCCAACCCCCACATCCATTGGTCTAGACTGTTGAAACCACGGGTGGGTGAGAGGCAGTCATCCTTGCTCATCGGTTGGCCGGCATAGGTGTCGATGGCCTTGCGGGCATAGAGGCGGGCGTTGGCATAGTCGCCCATCCAAAGATAACAACGGGCTTTCAAACCGTAGACGCATTCCAAATGGGGCAAATGGCGGTCGGAGTTCTGAAGCTGGCCCACCAATTGCTCGGCGCGGTTGAGGTCTTCCAAAATGAACCGACACATATCAGCCTTGGTGGCACGGGGAATGCAGAACGTGGTGCTCCGGTCAAGAGGATGGTCGAAGATGGGAGCAGTGAGGCCCATCACGTTGTTGCCTGCTTCGTTGATGGAACTGTGGGCCTTGTTGGGCAGGTACTCGTACATGCGGCTCAAGTCAAGGTGCTCGAGGGCACGGAGGGCATAGAGACAACCCTCGTAGGCATCATAGCTCTCAGGACGGCCGGGATGTTGCATCTTCACCAATTCTGTGTTGATATAGTCGAGCGATGTCGAGAAGAATTTCCAAAGGTAGTAGAGGCCGCCATTGCCTTCCTGTACATCGTTCATACTCCAGGAATAAAACCAATTATAGTTATTATTGGGAAGCACAAAGTCTTCGAGCATGGTTTCACGTATGAGCATGGCCGAACCGTAGCTCCAATCGTCACCCCGGGTGGAACGGTCGGTTCTTAATAATTCAAAGATGTTGTAATGAATGGGATTATTCATTACAAAATTGATTTTTCCCACCTCGGAGTACTTGAACGTATCGGTTTGTATCAACGTAGCATGATTCGGTTTTCTGTAGGTGCGAATCAGCAGGGAATCGTTTCTGAAATCCAAAATGGAACTGGCAGCAATGTTAAAGGTAGAAACATCGTTTGGGGTGGAAACCTCTATGAGGTTACGTTGTGCAGAAGCAACCAGACATACTACGGTTGCTGCAAGGGTAAACAACTTTTTCATACGGATCAGTTCTTTTGGAATTTCACAATGGTCTTTTCACTCTTCATCAAATAGATGCCTTTGGGCAGGTGACCGATGTAGAAACTGGAGCGTCCTTTCTTGGCGCGGTCAGTCTTTACTTTCACGCCCGAGGTATTATAGATGGTGACTTCGGCGTCGGCCTTGAGGCCTTCTACCACGAGGTATCGGCTGCTTACGCTGACACCACCCAACAATTTGGCTTCACCAATGCTCAAGGGTGAGAGCACCAGACGGAGTGTTTCCGTATAGACCGTATCGCTCTCCATCGTATCGAGGTCGTAAATCAGTTCTGCCAAGAAAGTCGAAGTCTCAATCCTTTTCACCGTTTTGGTGACCGGCTTTCCGTTGACCGTAATTTGCGGATAGTCCGTAGAGTCCGCCGAAGCTCCTAATGCACTGGCAAGAAAGAGCAATGAAAGAAGTAGATATTTCATCATAGATATTATGGTGTAATAGATTAATAGTTTTCTTTTTGCAAACTTTGCAAAAGTAAACTATTAATAATTATAAAGGGTTTTAACTCGCAGTGAGATTATTTTCAAACGGACTTGATATCATCCTATTTACCGGGAAATATTCAAATCGCGTAGATTTTTGTTATTCAGGAATGTCACTTCATTCCACGAATCAATACAACCATCCTGTTTCCTGTAAATTGCCAAAACTATAGGGGCGCAAAGAAATCGCCGCCCCACCCAATGATTAAGACAAAAACTGTAGGGGCGTATCGCATACGCCCTCCACA
>CALZOH010000099.1 GCA_945827465.1 uncultured Prevotellaceae bacterium | reverse complement strand
GCACACGTGCAAAACCGTCATGCAAACGTTCAACTACCTTTTGTACACGACGCAAAACCGTCCTGCAAACGTTCAAAGCCTAATTGTTCACGATGCAAACCGGCTTGAAGAAACTTCAAAGCCCTTTTGCACACGGCACAAAACCTCCCTGCAAATGTTCTATGCCTCAGTGTTCATGATACAAAACCGTATTGTCCGAATAGGAATAAAGAAAGTTTGTCAGAGTATAACAGCCTAATGACTGATTGGGGATAATTGCCACCTGTTCTACCTCTATATTAACGCGTGAGGTTGTGTCGTAAATCCCCACGACACAACCTCACTGTTTTAATGAACGAAAGGAACTACTAATAATTGAATTCGCCAAATTCGCTTCGGATGGTAAGACTCCTCGGACCTTCTTCGATGTGTCCCACTATACGAGCATCTATATCGAACTCTTTTGAAGTAGCAATTACGCGTTCTGCATCTTCCGGAGCCACATATACCTCCAAACGATGTCCCATATTAAACACCTTGTACATTTCTTGCCAATCAGTTTGGCTTTGCTCCTGAATCGCACGGAAAAGCGGTGGCAACGGGAAGAGATTGTCCTTGATCACACGACAGTTCTCACCAACGAAATGGAGCACCTTGGTTTGCGCACCACCCGTACAATGCACCATACCATGAATGGAAGAACGCATACGATCCAATAATTTCTTGACTACAGGAGCATAAGTTCTGGTCGGACTGAGTACTAAATGACCGGCATCGACAGGACTTCCCTCCACTGAATCAGTGAGAGCGTAGCGACCACTATAAATTAATTCATTAGGCACTTGCGCATCATAGCTTTCCGGATAACGCTGCGCCAAATATTTGGCAAACATATCGTGACGAGCACTGGTCAAACCATTACTGCCCATACCACCATTGTAGGCATCTTCATACGTAGCCTGCCCAAACGAAGCAAGGCCCACTATCACATCGCCCGGACGAATGTTGGCGTTATCTATCACGTCACTGCGTTTCATTCGACAGGTAACGGTAGAGTCAACCACAATGGTACGCACCAAGTCACCCAAATCAGCAGTTTCACCTCCCGTTGCATAAATACCAACACCCATCTCTCTCATTCGGGCCAGCAATTCATCTGTACCGTTGATAATAGCTGAAATCACCTCGCCAGGTACTAACATTTTGTTACGCCCAATGGTAGAACTGACCAAAATGTTATCAACAGCACCCACACACAAGAGGTCGTCAGTATTCATGATGAGTGCATCTTGTGCAATGCCTTTCCAAACGCTGAGATCTCCGGTCTCTTTCCAATAGATATAGGCCAGCGACGACTTGGTACCAGCACCATCGGCATGCATGATATTGCAATATTCGGGGTCACCGCCCAGAATATCGGGAATAATCTTGCAGAAAGCCTGAGGGAAGAGTCCTTTATCTATATTCTTAATGGCGTTGTGCACATCTTCTTTCATAGCACTAACACCACGCATCATATAACGCTGCTTACTGTCCATCATTTAGAACTCTACTTTAGGGGCTTGTTTGGCAGCTTCTTCTGCTTCAAATTTAGTCTTACTGGTAAAGCCGAAGATACCGGCAAATATATTGGCGGGGAAGGTACGAACCTTTAAATTATATTCCTGCACCGTTTGATTATATATTCGGCGACTTTCATTGATGCGGTTTTCTGTACCCTCAAGCTGCGCCTGCAATTCCAAGAAGTTCTCATTGGCCTTCAACTCGGGATAATTCTCCTGTATGGCCAATAGTTTGCCCAATGCAGCACTCAGTTGTCCTTGTGCAGCCTGAAATTCTTTCATCTTTTCAGGAGTAAGTTGAGTTGGATCTACCGTAATCTGAGTTGCCTTGGCACGTGCTTCAACTAATTCCTTAAAGGTTCCTTCTTCATGCGCAGCATATCCCTTCACGGTATTCACCAGGTTGGGAATCAAGTCGGCCCGACGCTGATATTGCGTCTCCACGTTGCTCCAAGCTGTAGTCAGTCCTTCCTCAGCCTTCACCATGCCGTTGTATTGCGAAGAACCGCATCCAACCAGCAAAACGATTACCACAACGATGGCAATCAGCACTTTGTTTGTCTTTGTCAATTTCATAATTATAAGTTGATGTTATTTTTATATCAATTAAGTATCGTTTGCCACGGTCAGAAGCTGCCTCCTGCACCGCCACCACCGAAGCCACCGCCGCCAAAGCCGCCACCGAAACCGCCACCGAAACCGCCACCTCCACGGTGACTGAGAATCGAGCCCATCGCAGCTGCAGCCAGCAAACCGCTATCATCATTATCCTGATGTTCGCGTCGCTCTACTTTCGACTCGGAATAACCACAATGTTTGCAGGTAGAGATCACTTGATAATAGTCCCATCCACCCTTTGTATAGAGGAATTTCTCCACGCTTTTGGTAAGCGCTTTCTTGCCACAACGCGGACACTTTCGTGCACTCGAAACAAGAATAACAATGATGAAAACGATGATAAATACGCCCAGAACAAGAAGCCCGACCAAATCGTCTTCATCGTCTCCTTGCTGATCCGGCGTAAGTGACTCATCGCCCAATATGTAACCGCTCAAGGCTTTTATTCCTAACAACATGCCTTTATCCCAATCTCCTTTCTTGAAAGCGGGCACCATCAAGCGGTTCTCTACTCGTTTACACACGGCATCAGGCAACGTACCTTCCAAACCATATCCTGTCAGAATATAGTACTTGCGGTCCTCCGTACTGAGTACTACCACCAAACCCGACTGTTGTTTTTTGCTACCAACCCCGTATTTACGGCCTAAGTTGATAGCGAATGTATAGCAGTCGCCATCCTCCACTTTTTTTACAGCGACAACAACACTCTCCACGCCCTTTTGTTTTTCTAATCTAAAGAGCAAGGCATCGATGCTGTCGGTCACAGCCTCCGAGAGAATACCATCAGGATTGCATACATACCGCCGCATATCCTGCAAGTGCACCATCGGCAAAGTCTCTGGTGTCCACACTCTGTCGGCAGCCCTAAGAGGAAATGCCAAGAAGATCAGCAGAAGGGTGAGCAAGAATGTACGCATCTTTTTCCTTATTCTTTTCCGTTCCAAAAATCCCAACCGGCAAGTGCTTGCAGATGCAACATTTCCAAACCGTTCTTCACGGTAGCACCACGCATTCGACCTTGTGCCAAGAAGCGGGTTTCTTCAGGATTATATACTAAATCGTAAAGCAAATGATCAGGAGTAAGTAGTTCATAGGGAATGCGAGGACATTCATCAACATGCGGAAACATACCACAAGGCGAACAGTTCACAATGACACGCCATTCGCGCATTAATTCCGGTGTCAGGTCATCATACCCGATTTGTCCCTCACCGGGATGACGACTCACATAAAGTGTTTCGAGCCCTAATCGCTGTAATCCGAATCGAACGGCTTTAGACGCGCCACCCGTTCCGAGCATCAAAGCACGAGTATGTTCTTTGCGAAGCAGAGGACGAATGGAACGTTCAAATCCAATTACATCGGCATTGTATCCTTTAAGGAAGGTAGTGCCATCCTCCCGATGAGTTACACGGATCACATTAACAGCACCAATAGCACGAGCCTCGTCACTGAGATCGTCCAAATAAGGCATCACCTGCTGTTTATAAGGCAAAGTCACGTTGAGTCCCTGCAACAAAGGTTGCTCACGAATAATTTCAGGGAAGCGTTCAATAGAAGCTATCTCAAAATTCAGATACTCTGCCTCAATACCTTCTCGTTGAAATTTATCAGTAAAGAAGGCACGACTAAACGAATGCACCAATGGATAACCTATCAGTCCGTAAATTTTCATACTTGTTTATGGGCTATATACACCGTACTCAATCCGAATGTAAAACGGCGAAACTCCACTCGTTTAAACCCTGCGCGCAATAAGATTTGTTGCATCACTTCACCTTGTGGAAAAGCTTCCATCGTTGCCGGCAGATAGGTATAGGCACGAGGATCTTTCGACACCAAGCGACCCAACAAGGGCATCACGATGTGGGAGTAAAGCCAAAAGAGTTGCTTCATGGGAAAACTTCGAGGCGTACACAATTCCAATATCACCGCAGCACCATGCGGACGCAATACGCGACAAATTTCACGCAAGCCCTTGTCAAGGTCTTGAAAGTTGCGCACACCATAGGCCACAGTCACAGCATCAAAACTTTCGTCGGGTAGCGACAACTGCAGGCAGTCTTCTTTCTGAAAACTGATAATGTGGTCCATACCGGCCTCTTTCACCTTCTTTCGCGCCACAGCCATCATGCCTTCAGAAAAATCTGTAGCCAAAATCGACTTAGGATGCAATCGGCGACAGGCCAACATGGCAAAGTCACCCGTTCCGGTAGCCACATCGAGCAATTCATCATGAGGCAACGACTTCATGGCATCCACGGTGGCACGCCGCCAACGGCGGTCGATACCCCACGAAAGCCAATGATTCAAATCGTCATAAGAGTGAGCAATGTGGTCAAACATCTGCTCCACTTGTTCGCCTTTAGCTTGACGGTTACCGTAAGGGGTGATTTTCTCCTGTGCGTATCCCATGAAGATAGATAGATAGATAGATAGTTACTTACGCCTGTTGCAAGTAGTTGCTTACGTTTTTATCAATGCGTTCAGCAATGTGTCCGTCTTCTTCTTTGCAGAAAGTCTCACCCGTGATATGCTCATAGAGTTCGATATAACGGTTGCTGATATTCTCTACAATTTCCGGAGTCATTTCAGGCACAGTCTGTCCTTCCTTTCCTTGGAATCCACACGACATCAACCATTCACGTACAAACTCTTTAGAGAGTTGGCGCTGGGGTTCTCCCTTGGCAAATGCCTCTTCATAGCCTTCACTATAGAAATAACGGCTCGAGTCAGGGGTATGAATCTCGTCCATCAAGTAGATTACGCCATTGTGCGTACCAAATTCATATTTGGTGTCAACCAAGATCAGACCGCGACGAGCAGCAATCTCCGTACCACGACGGAAGAGAGCCAGCGCATACTTCTCTAACTGAGCATACTCTTCAGGAGTAGCCAGTCCCTGAGCCAAAATCTGTTCTTTCGAGATATCTTCATCATGCGTACCTATTTCAGCCTTAGTGGTAGGAGTGATGATGGGTTCGGGGAAACGCTGGTTTTCTTTCATGCCTTCAGGCAGACGCACGCCACAGATTTCGCGCACACCGCTCTTGTAAGCACGCCAAGCACTGCCACAGAGATAGCCTCTGACAATCATTTCAATGGGGAAACCTTTGCAGAGAACGCCAACAGTGACCATCGGATCGGGTGTTGCCAACTTCCAGTTAGGACAAATATCTGTTGTAGCATCCAAGAACTTGGCTGCAATCTGATTCAACACTTGTCCCTTGAAAGGAATACCTTCAGGCAATACCACGTCGAAGGCTGAGATGCGGTCGGTAGCAACCATAACGAGTTTCTCGTCCTGAATATTATAAACGTCACGGACTTTACCGTGGTAAACACTTTTCAGACCGGCAAACTTAAAGTCGGTTTTTACTAATGCTTTGCTCATGATTATCTTGTTTATGTAGCGATTGTTTTCTTTCATCATTTTCGTAAGCTTGTACGATACGCGTCACAAGTTTATGACGCACTATATCCTTGGTATTCATCTCCACGAAACCTATCCCCTGCACTCCGTTCAAAATGCGCAACGCCTCGGTAAGCCCCGAACGCTGCGAAGGCGGCAAATCAATCTGTGTACGGTCACCCGTCACAATCATTTTGGTATTGTTGCCCATACGTGTCAAAAACATTTTAATCTGACTCGTTGTCGTATTTTGTGCCTCGTCCAATATGACCACAGCATCGTTGAGCGTACGTCCTCTCATAAATGCCAATGGTGCAATCTGAATGATATTGGTTTCGATATATTCACTCAACTTATTGGGCGGTATCATTTCTTCCAAGGCATCATAAAGCGGTTGCAGATATGGGTCAATCTTTTCTTTCATATCACCGGGCAAGAATCCCAACTTCTCACCGGCTTCTACGGCAGGGCGACTCAAAATGATTTTCCGTATTTCCTTACGTTTAAGCGCTCTCACGGCCAAAGCAATTCCCGTATAGGTTTTACCTGTTCCGGCCGGCCCGACTGCAAACACCAAGTCATTTTGCTCGAATGCTCTCACCAGTTTGAATTGATTCTCACTCCTGGCCCGAATGGGTTTGCCGGAAGTGCTATAAACAATGATTTCCTCACCGCTCTCGTCGGCAGTCTTATTACCACGCAGTATACCAAGGATGGCTTCTTCGTTCAACGAATTATATTTATTGCAATGAGCCACTAATTCGGTAATTTTCTGCTCGAAGTTTTCCAAATCATCTTCTTCACCAATGGCTTTTACCACATTGTCACGAGCCACGATGCGTAGTTTTGGATAGAGTGATTTCACCATTCGGAGATTGGAATTCTGAACCCCGTAAAATACAGCGGGGTCTACATCTTCCAAAATCAGGTGCTTTTCTATCATACCATCATTTTTGTGCAAAAGTACGCAATTCCTTTTAGAATGAGGGATAATTTGTGTACTTTTGCGCCTAAATCTTTGGACCATGAACATCTTCACCAAACTGCGTAAAAAACATTTTGTTCTCACGTTTTTCGTGATTGTTTTCGTTCTGTTCATCATTCGACTGCTGTTTCCTTCTGTACGCGACAAGGTGGTCAGCGCCCTTCCTATACCCATTACTGCCACAACGCCCGCTACCAATTCAGTACAACAACACGACCTGTTGGTTGATTCCCTACTACGCGCTCCCCACCGGATTCATACCGATTTATCCGTTAAAGGGACCGACAAGAAGCACAAGATATATAGTGTATCAAGTTATGCCCGTTGTTTTCCTGACGTCAACGATGTTCAGATTGTTGCAGCACAACGACACGGAGTGCCTCCTGTTGCAGACCGTAATGCCGCTGAGCATTGTAAAGACAGTTTGGTTTACGTTGGCAACAATCCCTTTTATCATGTGAAGAAGTTATCTAATTCCATTCCTTATTTGGTACCTCGTGCACAATTACTACTTACCAAAATCGGACGTAACTTCATCGACTCGCAATTAGTTAAGCACGTACGTCCCAGTCTCATGATGGTTACCTCCATCACTCGCACGCAAAAAGACGTAACCGACTTGCGACGCATCAACGGCAATGCTTCTGAGAATAGTTGTCATTGTTACGGCACTACTTTTGATATCAGTTATAACAAATACATGCCTGTACAAGACCCCGACCAACCTGCAGTGTGCCCCACGCGCAATGATACGCTCAAGTTCATCCTGTCGGAGGTACTTGAAGACTTGCGCGAACAAGGTTTGTGTTATGTTAAATATGAAGTAAAACAAGGTTGCTATCATATCACGGTAAGGTAACACATCCTATACCCTCATTCAGAAAGAGTATTCCCCTATGTTCCGTTATTTTATCTATTTGGCTTACGATGGTACTTGCTATCACGGTTGGCAACGCCAACCCAATGCAGTCAGTGTACAAGAGAAGATAGAAGAAGTGCTTCAACTACTTTTTAACCGTCATGTAGGTGTATTGGGAGCAGGCCGCACCGACACCGGAGTTCACGCTCGCCTGATGGTGGCTCACATCGACAGCGAAGAAGCCATCGACGAAGCATGGCTTGCCTTTAAACTCAACTGCTTGCTACCACCCGACATCTCGATATATGGTGTTCACCGCGTACTACCCGAAGCTCACGCCCGTTTTAGTGCCACCGCCCGAACTTATCACTACTACCTTACCTTGCGCAAAGATCCCTTCAATCGGGTACACGCTTGTCGTTTCTATTATCCCCTTGATTTCAACAAGATGAACGAAGCCGCCTCTCTCCTATTACGCCACCGAGACTTCGGTAGTTTCTGCAAAGCCGGTTCCGACAACAAGACCAACCTTTGCCTCATCAGCCAAGCCCATTGGACAGAGAAAGCACCGGCTTTATGGCAGTTTGAGATTACAGCCGACCGTTTCTTGCGCAACATGGTAAGAGCCATTGTTGGAACACTGATTGATGTGGGCAAAGGACGGCTCAACATCCAAGCATTTGAAGAAGTGATTGCTGCAGGCGACCGCCGAGCCTCAGGCGACAGTATGCCGGCTTGCGGACTGTTCTTAGAACAAATCGACTATCCTGATTCTCTTTTTCCTGAAGGTAAGGCTCCCCGCTATTAAGTGTTGAACTTACGAACGAGTTCCCCACCAAAGCAACACCATGCTGAGTAACACCAGCAACAGATCGAAGGCTTTGGCTCGCAAATTCTTTTCCCGAAACAACCAGGCACCAAATACGAACGACACGACAACACTGCCACGCCGAATCATCGATACCACCGACACCAAAGCATCAGGCATACTCAAAGCATAGAAATACATAAAGTCTGCCATCGTCAGAAACACGGAAATCAACACGATGCTATGTTTCCACTTGAAAGGAGTGGTCCTGCGCCTCATCGGATACCACATGGTGAAAAACACCATCCACATCATGCCACATTGATACAGATTATACCATCCCTGCACCGCCATTCGGTCCAATCCTTCTCCACCTTGTGACAATGGAGATAAAAGGTATTTGTCGTACAAGCCACTCACAGCACCCAAAATGGCTGCAAATACCACGCAGTAGATCCATCGATTATGGGCGAAATTGATGCCCTCTCGCCTTCCGCTTCTGCTCAACAGATAAAATGAGAGTAAAGCCACCGCCACTCCGGCCCACTGCCAAGCATTCAAACGCTCACCAAATACAAACAAGGCACCCAACAACACCATCACAGGACGCGTGGCATTGATAGGACCTACAATGGTAATCGGAAGATGTTTGATGCCTATATATCCCAATATCCACGATGATAACACAATGACAGCCTTCAGCAATATCAATCCGTGCATCGTCATATCACCCGTGGGCACAAACCATTGAGAACCTTCAGATATCCATCCACAGGACGAACCCAAAATAAATGGCAAAAAGATCAACGAACAAAACACCGTATTGAGCAATAACACGGGAATAACGGCATTATCGCGTAAAGAATGTTTTTTAAACACATCATAACAACCCAACAAGGCTGCTGAAAGAAAGGCCAACGACAACCACATGGTAAACCTCTTTTGAAAACGAGTGCAAAATTACGGAGAAACAGCGAATCACCCAAACACTTTAACAGCACACAGCACTTCTCTCGGCTTGCACTAACTTTAGATAACTTAGGCGGCACCTCGGAAATGCAAATCTGAAAAACATGCGTTTTTCGTTTTGCACTTCTCTCGGCTTGCACTAACTTTAGATAACTTAGGCGGCGCCTCGGAAATGCCAATCTGAAAAACATGCGTTTTTCGCTTTGCATTTCTCTCGGCTTGCACTAACTTTGCACGAGAAAATAAGCATTAGATGAATCTTTTACAGAACCACGATATCTTACTGACTCTACTGATACCTTTGGCTGGTACCATCGTAGGGTCTGCATTCGTCTTTCTCATCAAAGACCATATGCCACCACGCCTCCAAAAAGCCTTACTCGGTTTTGCTTCTGGCGTAATGATTGCAGCTGCCGTATGGTCACTGCTCATCCCAGCCATAGAGATGACACCCGACGGCGGATTTTCATCCGTCATACCAGCTGCCGTAGGTTTCCTACTCGGTATGGGTTTCCTGCTGGGCATCGATCGCATCACTCCTCACTTACACCTCGATAGCAACGAGCCCGAAGGACCGCGCAGCCATCTGTCACGCACCTCTATGCTGGCACTGGCAGTCACCATTCACAATTTGCCTGAAGGTATGGCTGTGGGCGTGGTCATTGCAGGAGTACTGCAAGACGGTTCTCTACTCTCCGGAGCTGGTGCCATGGCCATGGCGCTCGGTATCGCCATTCAGAATATACCCGAAGGTGCCATTGTATCCATGCCCATGCACACGGCCGGCAATAGTCGTACACGCTCATTCCTCATCGGTAGTTTGAGTGGCATCGTTGAACCCATCGGCGCCCTGCTCATCATTGCGCTCGCTTCACTGCTTACACCGGCCCTACCCTATCTGTTGGCGTTTGCTGCCGGTGCCATGATTTACGTAGTCGTGGAGGAACTCATTCCCGAGGCATCAACAGGACATCACTCCAACATCAGCACCATCGGCTTTGCCGCAGGATTCACCCTCATGATGGTGCTCGACGTAGTGTTAGGATAATAAAAAAACTACTATACATTGATCTATCATATTAAGAATAAGTACATGAAAAAAATCAGAGCCGCCGTAGTAGGCTACGGCAACATCGGACGCTTCACTGTAGAAGCGTTGGAAGCAGCTCCCGACTTTGAAATTGCAGGCATCGTACGCCGCAACGGAGCAGCCAACAAACCGGCCGAATTGGCTGCCTACGAAGTAGTAAGCAATATCACCGAACTGAAAAACGTTGACGTGGCCATTTTAGCCACTCCCACCCGTTCATGCGAAGAATACGCCCGCCAAATTTTGGCGCTTGGCATCAATACCGTTGACAGTTTCGACATCCACACATCCATTCTTGACTACCGCAACAGCCTGATGCCTATCTGTAAGGAGCACGGCACCGTGGCTGTCATTGCAGCCGGTTGGGATCCGGGCTCCGACAGCGTGGTACGCACCCTCATGCAAAGTCTTGCACCCAAGGGACTCAGCTATACCAACTTCGGTCCGGGCATGAGCATGGGTCATTCCGTTTGTGTTCGCAGCAAAGAAGGAGTGCGCAACGCCCTTTCAATGACCATTCCGAAGGGAGAAGGCCTACACCGCCGCATGGTTTATGTAGAACTTGAAGATGGTGCCGATCTCGAAACCGTCACACAAGCTATCAAGAGCGACCCCTACTTTGCTCACGATGAAACCCACGTCTTCCAAGTTCCGTCTGTTGACGATGTACGCGACATGGGACACGGCGTGAATTTGGTACGCAAGGGAGTAAGCGGAAACACGCAGAACCAACGTTTCGAGTTCAACATGAGCATCAACAATCCAGCTCTTACCGGACAGGTACTCGTCAATGTGGCACGTGCATCCATGCGTCAGCAACCAGGATGTTATACCATGATCGAAATACCCGTAGTAGACTATCTGCCCTGCGACCGCGAGACCGCCATTGGCACGCTCGTATAAAATCACCACATAACATCATTCATCGCCGCGTGAAAACGGGAAACCGTATCCACGCGGCGATTTTGTTTTAGTTATAAAGCCATCGTACAATCGATGAAATTGGCGAACAGGTGTAGGGGCGTATCGCATACGCCCTCCACAGCGGCGAAATTGCACGTACAACGATTGTGGTTTGTTGGGTGTTACCATTTCATTATCGTTCATTTGAGGGCGTATGCGATACGCCCCTACATTTGTTCGATTGAAATCTTGGGTTTGATGGGTCGTACGTTTCTTGCCTTTTCGCTCACATCAGGGCGTATGCGATACGCCCCTACACTTGTTCGGTTGAAATCTTGGGGTTGTTGGGTGAAAAACAAAATCGCATACACTGC
>CALZOH010000098.1 GCA_945827465.1 uncultured Prevotellaceae bacterium | reverse complement strand
AATACGATACACTTTAATTGTTAATTACGTGTGAAGTAAATCTGTATCATGACAGAAAGGTATGGTTGAATCAGATGATCATGAATAACCGGGTCAGGGAATGAACAAATCGGGTTGCGATGGAACGTTATTCATCTTACCAAGACGTTTGTTGCATATTAAATCTCCGAATCGTTTTGCTGATTATACCTCAATCGGTCATTAGATTGTTTTGCGCTAACAAACATTCTTTCAATTTAACCCAACAAGGCATTCCCTATATTAAAAGGTTGTTCTTGGGGTAAATGTTACTTATAACTTCTTACCATACAATGCCAGAGTTAAATGAAAGAGCCGTATTTTAGACGTAAGAAAGAGGAAGGAAGAAATCTTCTTGTAATTTTTCCAACAAGATATAGTGGACAATAAAAACATTTTATTACTTTTGCAAAGGAAAATAAGACTAACATTATGACAAGTTTGAAAAAACAAGCTTACAATAAGCTAATCGATTGCGGTATCAAGCCCTCGTCGCAGCGTACCGCCATCCTGGAATACTTGCTATCACATCACACCCACCCCACGGTGGAAGAAGTCTACAAGAGCGTTCTGAATGAGATACCCACATTGAGTATCACAACCGTTTACAACACGTTGCGCCTTTTCTCCGAAAAGCAAGCTGCCACTATGCTGACCATCGATGACCACCGAATTTGCTATGACGGCGTGACCACCCCCCATGCCCACTTCTATTGCAAACAGTGCGGAAGGGTCATTGACGTGCCCTACGAGGGTCTTTCAGACATCCAGACCGACAATGTGATGGGGAACCAGGTGACCGAAGTACATCTGTGCTTTAAAGGACTCTGTCAGAAATGTCAATCTCAATCTGAATCACAATCATAAAATAAGAAATAAGTATGAGTAAGAAATTCGTTTGCACCGTATGCGGTTATGTTTACGAGGGAGAAACAGCTCCCGAGACCTGCCCCAAATGTAAAGCCGGACAGGATAAGTTTAAAGAAGAATGCACCAAGCCTTGCTTGAAGGGTACCAAGACTGAAAAGAACCTGATGGAAGCTTTTGCCGGTGAATCAATGGCTACCAACAAGTATGCTTACTATGCCTCCAAGGCTAAGAAGGATGGCTACGTTCAGATGGCTGCCATTTTCACTGAAACATCTGGCAACGAGCGCGAGCACGCTAAGCTGTGGTACAAGTATCTTCATGGCGGTCAGGTAGGAACAACCGTTGAAAACCTGGCATTGGCTGCTGAAGGCGAAAACTTCGAGTGGACCGACATGTATAAGCGCATGGCCGAAGAAGCTCGCGAGGAAGGATTCGACGAAATTGCCGAGAAGTTTGAAATGGTGGGCGCCATTGAGAAAGAACACGAGGCACGCTATCGCAAACTCCTCAAGAATATTGAAGACAAGGTGGTCTTCTCGAAGGACGGCGATTGTGTTTGGCAGTGCATCAACTGCGGTCACATCGTAGTTGGCAAGTATGCTCCCGAGGTTTGCCCGGTATGCAACCACCCGCAAAGCTATTTCCAAGTTAAAGCAGAAAACTATTAATACATACGATTAATTAGTTTTAACAATGACGAGACCGGTCCAAATGTTTTTGGGCCGGTCTTTTTTATGTATCAGATAGTTTGCATTACCTTTGCAGGGCGAACAACAATAGTCAAACTCAAACATCTTATTATACCAACATTTCAATACACCTTATTATATGATTCAGAAGAAGGTTTCAATCAGCATTGCTTATTGATAGGCTTGTTGTGGTCACCCATGCAGGCACAACAACCAATGAACAAGATGTGGGGAAAGTCCCACGAAGTGAAAAATATCCATGTGGAAGACACTCGCGGTCACCTGTTTGAATGGGGAAACTATACCATGTTATTCACTGGGGACTGTATTCACACTTGGCCAACAAGTGGAAAGACCGCACTTATTACGGCATTGGCGAATGGATGATGAACGAAGGCATGGCCGGCGCCGACAGAAACGAATATATGGCCGTAGCACGGGAATTCAACCCCTCAGAATTTGATGCGAAGAAGATAGCCAAGCTGGCCAAAGAGGCCGGAATGAAATATATCATCATCACGAGCAAGCATCACGACGGATTTGCCATGTATCACTCCGCATGCAACCCTTTCAACATCGTCTATGCCACTCCTTTCGGCCGAGATCCGATAAGGAACTCGCGGCAGCCTGTAAGGCAGAAGGATTGGGATTTGGTTTTTATTATTCCCACAACCAAGACTGGACCACAACGGGTGGCTCGGGCGGTCCGAGCCATGACGCCGCCGGCAACAAGAAGACGTTCGACGATTATTTCCGAGAGAAATGCCTGCCCCAGGTTGAAGAAATCACCCGCAACTACGGTAACATCGAGCTGATCTGGTTTGACACGCCTGGCGGTATGCCCAAAAAGTATGCACAGACACTGGTCGACGTGGTGCGCAAGAATCAACCGCGAGCATTGGTATCAGGCCGTGTAGGATATGACTTGGGTGATTACCAAACGTTGGGTGACATGGAGGTTCCGCTGGAAAATGTCGACGGGAAAGCTCTACTTACCGGGCCTGAAATCGACCATTCGCTCGGCTGCGGTGGTTGAAGGAGGAAAATCTCACCGCCTCCGATACCGACAAAGCAAGGGTTGGACCGTATTGGAAGTACCGGCCAAGTGTCCCAACCCCTTGGCAACGGTCATCGAACTCAAGTTGCGTACCGATGCTCCCGAAGTAGACCGGATGCAGGGGCTTGACCCAGAAAAAGGTTTGGAGAACTTGTCGGTTAAATTTACCCGATTAGACAAATGCAGCTGCTCAAAAAGCAGTTGGATGGAGAAATTCGGCGAATGGAAACACGCTTATCGCGTTGGCAACCTTCACCAAGGCGGAACCATCACGTGGATCATCCATGTGAAGGAACCCGGATACTATCAAGTTGCCCTGACGGCAAGAGGAAACGGCCGTGCGGTATGGAAAGTCGAGAGCGACGAGGGCTGCTTAGTGCAGAACCAGCAAGGTGTTTCCAGCATTTTCGTATCGCGCCCCCTTGGCTGGCTGGAATTTAAGTCAAGCGGTACCCACACACTGACGCTCAGCATGCCCGAAGGCGGCATTCCCCTTGAAATTACATCGATCAGCCTGACGCCCGTCGTCATTTCATAACCGAGAGAGGGCGCCCAGGACTTTCTCCCCCCTGAAGCGACCGCTCCATTCGACCTAACGCCCGGTTTATCCTCGCTCAAATGCAAAGGAAACCGGGCGTTCTTCTGTTTTCTGAAAGTTCAAAAAGCATTCGTTAGACCATAGTAAATATTTTTGCTATCAAAAGAAAGAACTGAGGAGCCATTTATGAGTGATCTAGTCAGTTGAAGGAAGTGCTGAAGTTGCTATTTTAGCAAGTTTGTTACCCTGACAAAGTTATTGCCACGGACTTTATCAAGGTGACAAAGTCATTCCCACGAGCTTTTTAGTCGTTTTATCAAGTAACAAAGTGTTCAACTTGACAACTACAACCGATTTTGTCACGTGAAAAACCACTGAAACGGCCGTTTTAGCCCTTTCTACACTTGATAAAGCCACTAAAATTCCGTGAAAATACCTTCTATACGCAACAAAATAGTATTAATTAACTGACATATAGAATACACACTCTGAAACGTTAAAACGAAACGTGAATTTTAACTAATTAGTTTCGACTGAAACGTTTTTACAATTCAGATTTCCCTTTTAACATTTCGGAAAAGGCATTAACCGGGGCTTATCTAAGGGATTTTTATAACAGAACACAAAGGAAACTACTGCGCAGCATCCCCTACCGGCGAAACCGGTCCTCACCACCAAGGCAAAAGCAAGTCCTTCACGCTGCTATTCGGATTCAGCAGCGAGGGAGACCTTAAAATCTGAAAGAATATGGCCGATTATTCCTGTCGGCCACAGAGCAGTTGCGTCAGTTCTTCCATTCCTTCCGACGCTTTTTTCCTCAAAAAGGTGATACCTTCGACCGAGGTCGAAACGGGCTGCGGATCGATGAGGTAAACAGGCACTCCCGGACGGACATAATGCAACAATCCGGCGGCAGGATACACTTGGAGCGACGAACCGATGACCACAAAGATGTCGGCCGACGATACCTCACGCGCTGCCGTCTCGATCATGGGCACAGCTTCTTGAAAGAAAACGATATAGGGACGCATCAAACTGCCGTCTTTGGCCTTCTGGCCGGGTTGTACTTCGTAGTTGTCAGCGGATAATTCTTCGATGCAATGCGGATTATCGACATCTCGGCTCGAAGTAACCTTCATCAACTCTCCGTGCAGGTGAATCACCCGACTGCTACCTGCCCGCTCATGCAGATTGTCTACATTTTGAGTCACGACAGTTACCTCGAAATGCTGCTCCAAAGCGGCCAATAACTCATGACCGCGATTAGGACGGGCCTCGATCAGCTGTCGGCGCAATCCGTTATAGAAGCGGTTCACCAGTTCCGGATCGGCCAGCCAACCGTCGTGAGAAGCCACCTGCTCCACCGGATATTTTTCCCACAAACCACCGGCATCGCGAAACGTGCTGAAACCACTCTCTGCGCTCATACCGGCTCCTGTCAATACCACTAACTTTTTCATCTTCATTGTTGGTTTTGATGCAAAAGTAGTGTTTTCGCGCAAAAAGCGACGAAACCAAAAGGCAAAATTCACGGGTTCAAGGCTTTTGAAATGCACCAAAAGCAAGAATCTAACAATTATTCACGCCATGGCAGAGCGACTATAGAAAAAAAGTAGTACTTTTGCGCCGCTAAATAATTAAGGAATCCCCTCTTATGGACAAATTAAGCTATGCCTTAGGCATTGGAATCGGCACGCAACTTCGCGACTTAGGCGCAAGCCAACTGGTGGCAGAAGATTTTGCCCAAGCCGTTAAAGACATGATCGATGGACGTCAACCTGCCATTAATCAACAAGAAGCTCAGACATTAGTCAACCAGTTTATTCAAGAAGCTGAAACACGCAAACACGCCGAGATGGCTGCGAAAGGAGCCAAAGTCAAAGCCGAAGGCGAAGACTTCCTGAAGGCCAATCAGACGGCCGAAGGCGTGATTACCCTGCCAAGCGGATTGCAGTATAAAGTATTAAAGGAAGGTAGCGGCAAAAAACCGAAGGCCACCGATCAGGTAAAGTGTCATTATGAAGGCACTCTCATCGACGGAACCGTGTTTGACAGCAGTTACCGCCGCGGCGAACCTGCCGTATTCCCACTCAACGGCGTGATAGCCGGATGGACCGAAGGCGTGCAGTTGATGAGCGAAGGTGCCAAATTCAGATTCTTCATCCCATTCAACCTCGCATATGGCGAAAACGGAGCAGGAAACAGCATCCCGCCTTATGCAGCCCTCATTTTCGATGTAGAACTCATTGAAGTACTATAATTCAACCGAACATAACAATAAAATAATATCAACATTAATAGTAAGATGAAAAAGTTATTAGTAATGGCTGCCGCAGCCATCATCGCATTTGGTTCTTGCCAGAAGGGCAGCGCACCAAGTGCCAGTCTGAAAACAGACTTAGATACCCTTAGCTACGAGTTGGGTATGGCCAATTCACGTGGTCTGAAAATGTATTTGTCAGAGCGCATGGGCATTGATACCACTTATCTGGACGAATTCTTCAAAGGTGTAGTAGTAGCTGCACAAGCAGGCGACGACAAGAAGAAGGCCGCATACTATGCAGGTATTCAGATTGGTCAACAAATCGGTTCTCAGATGTTGAAAGGCGTCAATTACCAGATTTTTGGCGAAGACAGCACCCAGTCAATCAGTTTGCGCAACTTCCTATCGGGCTTCATCGCTGCCACCAAGGGAAAAGACGAGAAGATTTCGATGAAACAAGCTGAAAAGGAGTTCCAAAAACGTATGGAAGACATGCGCGACAAGGCTCTCAGCAAGGTTTACAACGAGAATAAAGAAGCCGGCGAAAAGTTCTTGGCTGAAAATGCTAAGAAAGATGGCGTAAAGACCACTCCGAGTGGACTTCAGTACAAAGTAATCAAAGAAGGTAACGGTCCTATTCCTGCCGATACCTCTAAAGTACTCGTTCACTACGAAGGCCGCCTCGTTAATGACACCATTTTCGACAGCTCATACAAGAACAACGACGGCAAACCCGTACAGATTGTAGTAGGCCAAATGATTCCGGGATGGATTGAAACCCTCACCATGATGCCTGTAGGCTCAACTTGGGAAGTATATATTCCGCAGGAACTCGCCTATGGCTCACGCGAAGTAGGCAGCAAGGTAAAGCCCTTCTCTGCTTTGATCTTCAAATTAGAGCTCGTTAAAATCGAAGAATAATGAAACTTCGCATAGTTGTATGCGCAATTTTAGCCGTCGCCATGGTTATGGCGTCGGCTAAAATTCGTAAAACGGACAACAAGAAAACCGCCAAAAAGACGGAAACGGTCGAGCAGAAGGCCGACACCATCAGCAAAGAAGAATTTAGTTTTTACATGGGCGTAGCCCAGATTGGCGGACTCAAGAATTACCTGGCTCAGCGAATGAATGTAGATACGCTGAACAATATGGATGACTTTATCCGCGGACTACAGGAAAGCATGAAGGCACCCGAAAGCAAAAAACTGGTAGCATACAGCGCCGGACTGCAAATCGGACAACAAATCATGAAACCTTTCCTGGACCAAATCAACCAGCAAATCACGGGTGAGCCCAACAAGAGCTTCATCGACGTAGAACAATACAAAAAAGGATTCTTAGCCGCCATTACCGGCAACGGATTAACCATCAGTATTGACAGCGCAACAACTGCCGCCAACGCACAAATGGCCTACTACAAGAATCAATTGATGGAGCAGAAGTATGGCGCTAACCGCAAAGCCGGTGAAGAATGGTTGGCCAACAATGCCAAGCAATCTGGCGTGAAAACGCTCCCCAGCGGAGTGCAATACAAGGTTCTGGTTGAAGGAAAAGGACCTAAGCCCACTGCCGAACAAACCATCAAGGTGAACTACGAAGGCAAACTCATAGATGGCACCATCTTCGACAGCAGCTACAAGCGCAACCAACCCATGTCGTTCAAGTGCAACCAAGTCATCAAAGGATGGTCAGAAGCCATCCAGCAGATGCCGGTAGGCTCAACTTGGGAAATCTACATTCCGCAAGAACTCGCCTATGGAGCACGCGAAGCCGGACAAATCAAACCGTTCTCGGCTTTGATTTTTAAAGTAGAATTATTGGAGATTGTACCGGAAAAAACAACCGAACCCACCAAATAATTCACAGCGGAAGAAGATTCTCCCGCTTTCAGAAAAGACCTGCAACACAACGTTGCGGGTCTTTTTTGTTGGTCTCACCCACTATAAAGCAGCCCCACTCTTGATTTTAAGAACCCAATAAATGGTTAAAAGAACAAATGTTTGTATCTTTGCCCACATCGAATATTAACTCCATTAACTTCATCGATCAACAATGAAAAGATTCGCATTAAAGGTATTATTGCTATCTGTCCTCCCTCTTTGCCTGTGGGGACAGGAAGTATCGGAGAAGGAACCATTCCAGATTCTCACTTCCAACGGTCTGGCACTCGACAATCACGGCGATGACAACAACAATTCGCGTCTGTTTGTAGAAAGAGCTGACAAAAAGGCACTATCACAGGTATGGATACTCGGAAAGCACAGCGACGGAAGCCGGGCAATCAACAGTCCGCTTACGCAGAAAAGTGTGGATAACTCTGGCGCAGAAGCCGGCTCACACAAAGAAGTATTGCAGTGGGATATCTCCCTGGATCATCGCAACGAACAATGGGTAATGACCCGCCTGCCGAACGGTCTGTACACCTTCACCAGTAAAACCAGCGGCGATAACCTGGGCTTCAGTCAAACGCCCCAGGCCGGCATGAAGGTGGCACAGTTCGCGCCCAACCCTGACGATCCCAATCAGCAGTGGAAGTTAGTGAAGACCAAACTGAAGATTCAAAACCTCGGCTATACATCCAATAACGACTGGGAAAATCCTCACGTCTTTGAAATCAATAAGGAACCGGCCCACGCCACCTATCTGCCTTTTGCAACGTTAGAAGAAGCCCAAAGCGACGACACCTATCGTCAGCCCTGGTTACCGACCAAGAGTTCGCGCGTGATGATGCTTAATGGCAAGTGGAAATTTCATTGGGTAAAAGCACCCGAACTGCGCCCCAAAGATTTCTTCAAACCCTCTTATGACGTCAGCAAGTGGGACGAGATTCCCGTACCGTCCAACTGGGAAATGCACGGATACGGCACGCCCATTTACACCAACGTAACTTATCCGCACGCCAATCGCCCGCCTTACATCCTGCCCCAAAAGGGATATACCAACGAAAAAGAAGTGAACCCGGTAGGTTCTTACCGCCGCAATTTCACACTTCCTCAGGAATGGAACGGTCAGGAGATTTTCATCCACTTCAATGGCGTCTATAGTGCCTTCTACATTTGGGTAAACGGTCAGAAAGTGGGTTATAGCCAAGGCTCGTGTACCGATGCCGAGTTCCGTCTGACTCCTTACGTAAAGAAGGGCAACAACACATTAGCCGTTGAAGTTTACAGATGGTGCGACGGCAGCTATTTGGAAGATCAGGATATGTTCCGTTTGAGCGGTATCTATCGCGACGTTTATCTGTTTGCCACACCGAAGGTGCGGTTGCGCGACATTCGCCTTACCAACCATCTTTCCGACGATCTGCAACAGGCTACGCTTGACATCTGCGCTAAAATCCACAATTACGGCGGCGCTACCAAGGGTGCACAACTTCGCGTCACACTCAAGGACGATGCCGGCCGCGAAAAAGCTTCGCTGAAGTCTGACCTGCCAGCCATAGCCAAGGGCAAAGACGGCATGATCAATCTCACAGCATCTGTTTCGCAACCCGAATTGTGGACTTGCGAAACTCCGAACCTCTATAACGTGGACTTTGAAGTGCTCGACGCCCGGGGGAACGTATTGGAGGCAACCACTCAGCGCTACGGATTCCGCAAGATCGAGATGAAGAATTCCAAGATTCTCATCAACAACCGCGCTGTATTCTTTAAAGGTACCGACCGACACGATATTCACCCCACCTATGGCAAGGCCGTACCCATCGAATCGATGTTGCAGGATGTTCTGCTGTTTAAGCAATATAACCTGAACGCCATCCGCACCAGCCACTACCCCAACGACCCACGCATGTATGCCATGTTTGACTATTACGGCATCTACGTGATGGACGAAGCCAACGTGGAATGCCACGCCAACCATTCGCTGTCGAACAATCCGGACTGGACGGCAGCCTACTGCATGCGCCAGGTGCGCATGGTGGAGCGCGACAAGAACCATCCCAGCGTCATCTTCTGGTCCATGGGTAACGAATGCGGCGGTGGCGACAACTTCAAGGCTTCGTATAAGGCCATTCGCGAACTCGACGACCGCTTCATCCATTATGAAGGCATGAACTCTGTGGCCGACATCTATTCAGAGATGTACCCGAGCGTGCCCCACATGGAGAGCATTGAGAAGAACTCCGACAATCGCCCCTACTTCCTTTGCGAGTATGAGCATGCCATGGGTAATGCCATGGGCAATATGAAGGAGTATTGGGACTTGATCGAGTCATCGCGCAAGATGATTGGAGGTTGCATTTGGGACTGGGTTGACCAGGCATTGGTGATGAAGGGACAACCGGAAGATCATTACTTCTTTGGAGGTTCTTTTGGCGACCAACCGAACTCGTACGACTTCTGCTGCAACGGTATCGTTACACCCGACCGCGCCGTTACGCCCAAATTGCTCCAAGTGAAACATATCTACCAGTACCTGAAGTTCCGCTCACTGCTCGACGGTCGCGTTGAAATCAGCAATGAATACGGATTCCTGAACCTGAACCTCTTCCAACTGCGCTACTTCATCCAGAAGGACGGCAAGACGGTGAAGGAGGGCAAAATGGACTTGCCTGCCTGCGAAGCCGGCAGTAAGACCACCATACAGATTCCCGACTACGCTGCCGCTCGCACAGGCGAAGGTGAATATTTCTTGAACGTGGAAGTTTCACTGAAAAAGGGCACTTCATGGGCCGACAGCGGCCACGTGGTAGCCTCGGATCAGCTGCCCTACGACGGTAAAACCTTTGAGCGCAAGCCGTCGCAGAACAGCGCAAAGTGTACCCAGCGCTTCTACATTGTGGAGGACAACGGCAATAACCTCTTCTTGCGCACACCGGCAACGGTGGTTTGCTTCGACCGCAGCACGGGACAGCTCGTCAAGCTCTCTTACAACGGTCAAGACATGCTCTCAGGACGCGAGGGACTGAAATATAACTATTATCGTTCTATCAACAACGACCGCAGAAATTATCAGGAAACGACCACGCGGCTGAATAACTTCATCTATACCGAACTTGACAACGGAGAAGTGGTGGTACGCACCGACCTGACCGAGACAATCGGCCAAACAGAGGTTCCCTATCGCGTCGCCTACACCATTAACCCCGATAACGGACAGATTCGTGTAGAAGCCGAGTTCGACATCAGCAAGGACTATCGCCTGCCGCGCATCGGTCTGCGTGGATTCTTCAACGCATCGCTTGAAAATATCCAATGGTTTGGCCGTGGTCCGATGGAAAATTATCCTGACCGCAAGGACTGCGCATTTGTAGGCCTCTACAAAAATACGGTAGACGGCATGACCGAACGCTACGTACGCGCCACCAGTATGGGCGAACGCTGCGACGTACGCTGGTTGAGCCTCACCAACAGCCAAGGCAAGGGTATTCGCATTGATTCGGAAGGCGATTTCTTTGACTTCAGTGCTCTTCACTATACCGATCGCGACCTCTGGAACGTGGTTTACGGACACGACCTGCCTTCCATCCGTCGTGCAGACGTAGTGCTGTGCCTCGACGCTGCCATGCGCGGACTGGGAAATGCCAGCTGCGGTCCTGACGTTATGCCGAAATATGAAATGGAACGTGGAAAGACCCACCGCCTGCAGTTCTGCATTTCACCCATTCGCTAAAAACGGCATCAGATGATCAATTTTTCCAGAGACCCGGACAAATATCAAGCCGTGGGAGCCTTTATGGCCCGCGTGGGTGACATCAGCGACGAGATGGATCTATTCTGCCGCTTGTCAGAAGCCTTGCACTTCCCCGAAAATGCCGGTGGCGGATGGAACGGAATCGATGACCAACTGCGCGATCTCTCTTGGATTGCCGAAAAAGAAGTGGTCATCGTCCATACCGACGTGCCCCAACTGCATCCGGTGGCTTGGCAGACCTATATCAGCATTCTTTCGTATGCGGTAGACGCCTGGGAAAACGATGATGAGCATCATCTCACCGTGATTTTCCCCGAAGATGCCCATCCAAATGTTCAAGCAGCACTGCGAGGATTAGAATAAACCTCATCCTCCATTCCGATACAACGGGATACATTCGGCCCTCACAAGGCGTTTGTATCCCGTTTTCGTTTACTCGTCAAGGCGCGCATCAGCCTCGGACATGGAAATACGGAAGCATTCTCTCCCGGCGTGCGGCAAGGTTTTGTAAACTTGCAAAAGCATACTCCCGGCGTGCGGC
>CALZOH010000097.1 GCA_945827465.1 uncultured Prevotellaceae bacterium | reverse complement strand
ATAAAATAACAACATCTTTGAAAGTGGGAGGCTATCTTAAATGAAAGAGCCGTGAAGAAAAACTATCTCTTCAAAAAAATATCACAATAAATTTGTTCGGTTCGATAAATAGTACTACTTTTGCACTCGAAAAATGGTACGCCACATAGTCCATAACTAAGGAGAGATGGTAGAGTGGTCGATTACAACGGTCTTGAAAACCGTCGTACCGAGAGGTACCGGGGGTTCGAATCCCTCTCTCTCCGCAAGGAAAGCCGCTATTAATTAGCGGTTTTTTTTGTACGTCCGGAAAGACCGTTGTCTAACGGGTGGCAATTTTGGGGCATATTAAGCCAAAACTACAGGCTTTCTTTGAGCTTAAACGAATCTGAGTGTATCTTTTATCTATCCTTAATAATCATGATCATAATATAAATATCTACGATAGTGGCGCGCGATAAAATCAATGTTTTGTGTAAATATTTGTTTGCCTAATTTACTTTGAAACATGCTACTTACATCTCCATCTTGCAGCATTTTATTTTCAAGAAGATAGTTTAATAGTTCTGGATGAACTGCTCCAGTATTTATTAATGCATCTATCGTTTCCTGTTGCATTACGCAATCATCGCATTTTTTATAATAAGGATTATCCTTGCACTTTATGGCATGAATGATACCCGGTGCAAATATAATACCTGCTTTTTGGGATATAAAAGCAACTTGTGAACTGTTGGGTAAGTGTTCTAATGCTTCTTTCGTATCAACTTCAGGACTTATCTTTATCAGCCATTCTTTTAACTGTTCCTTGTTCTCAAAAAAAGCCATACGTTTTCCATTTGTTCGTTTCATATATAAAGGAAATATTTCTTTATATGCTACTTCCAACTCTTTATTACGTTCACTCATCTTAACGAATATTCTTTCGTCTGAATCAAGTATGAATCCATTGACTTCCCATTCATTATCTCCGTACTTCACAAGTGCTGTATGAAGATATGAACCTGTATGATATAATTCCGGATGATCATTTATCACTTTATACTTTTCATCCTTTGAATTATTTAGTATAACATATCCTGGCATAGTATCTAATACTTTAAAAGTGTCAGGTTGACAATATTTTATATTTATGATTGATTGCGCTTCATCAGGCATGTTATTCTCGTTATACATGTCAGCGAGACAAATATGAGACTCTAATGCCAAAGGACCAATTTCCGAGCTCATGGAGAAGATGGTTTCTGCATAATATTTAGACAGACTCTCATTATATGGTATTGAGTAGTTTTTTAGAATTTGATTGAATCTATTTTCTGATAAGGGAGAGCT
Source organism: uncultured Prevotellaceae bacterium (assembly GCA_945827465.1). Classification (GTDB taxonomy): domain Bacteria; phylum Bacteroidota; class Bacteroidia; order Bacteroidales; family Bacteroidaceae; genus UBA6382. Next base: position 10,307 of record CALZOH010000097.1, on the reverse strand, counting down.
TAGCAGATATGAACGGCGAAGCCATATCAGAATATGTTTCAATTTAAAATAGTCGTGGGCTTTATCAGTGTAGATATATTCATATAGGCCATCATTTATTTCTACCTGATCATCTTCAGTAAGTACTTCCATGATAAGATTCGCAACACCTTCACCTATTACCAATGGATTTATAAACCGGTCTGAAAAATTTCTTGTTATTATCAGCCAAATCAGCAGTTCTACCTCTTTGGCATTCACTTCGTCCTTGTAAAGTTTATCGAAATTATCAAAGAAGGGTAAAGGACGATCATATATGAGTTGGTGCCTTGAGGTAAAGGCATTCCAAAGACCTATATTTGACATTTTATCCTCATAATAGATAGCAACGTTAATGGCAATTTCTTTCTTTAGTTTATGTCATAAGGTAAATCAATACTATAATTTTTGATCCGATTGTATATTCGGTTTGCCACATCCACATACATTTCACATGGATATATCCCTACGGGATAATATGGTACAAAGTCATGAGGTAAGATAGTACGCTTCATATTTTGTGATATTTAAATAGGAGAATAAGTTGTTGTCTGAAATATTATTTAGGGTGTAAAATATTGCAACTGTATATTTGTGAATTCTATTTATTCGGAAAACATAAAGACTAAGTGGTAATCGTTCTATCGCCACCCAATGATGTGAGCATCTTTTGTATGTCTTTTAATCGTTGATATTCCATCATCTGCTGCGTATAGAGTTCAGTGTTATTGATAAGGGCCGGATCTTGTAGTGATTTGAGGATACTCTTCATCTGTTGCGTGACAATGGCCAATTTTAAATCTATCAATAATAGTGGTACGGTTGCATTCAGCTTATCTATTTCTGCAGAGAAGTTGCGTTCCTTTGCAAAATTCTCACTGATCTGATAACGGTCACTAATCATTTGTGCTGCAATCAAATTAATTTGTTGATTAGGATGGATCATAAAGTAATCGGATGCTTTGAAGCCTGGGTCGGAAAGATGCAGTTTCGCCTCTTCTAAAATCTTACGGTAAATTGGGTTCTTGAATTCAATCTGGTCTGCTTCCAATTCATCTGTAATATACTCAATAATCTTGATTGGTTTTTGAGTACCATCTTCCAATTCTTCAAAAGCCATATTGCATTCACCATAGCGAATAATGACTTTAATAATTAAGGCCTCACATTGAGAAACTGCATCTTGTGGTTGTGAAAGATGTGGTTCCAATGTGGGTGGAGTAGGTGAGTTCAACGGGTTTTCAGGCTGCGGAGTGCTTGTCAGTGGCTCAGCAGGCTGATTGATATCATTTCCTTGCTGTTTACGTCTCTGTTCTTCCTTGCGTTGTTCAATAAAAGCGTAGCGTTGCTTCGTAGTTTCGTTAACCAAAGTGGCTTCGCTCACATCTAATAGGTTGCTGCATTCTTTTAAATAAGTTGAACGCGTCAAAGCATCCGGAATGACGGCAATGCTTTCGATAATACTCCGTGTAACGGAACTCTTTTTCAATGGATCGTTTTCAATATCCTGCATGAGAATATTGACTTTGAAACGAATGAAGTCAACTTGATGTTGCTGGATGTATGCGTGAAACTCTTCAGGTGAATATTTGCGTGAAAAACTATCTGGATCGTCACCATCAGGAAGTAAAAGTACACGAATGTTCATGCCTTCTTCCAGCAGCATGTTAATACCTCTGAGAGAAGCTTTGATTCCAGCCATATCACCGTCGTATAATACAGTAAGGTTGGAAGTAAACCGGTGAATAAGTCTTATTTGTCCGTAAGTAAGAGATGTTCCTGACGATGCTACCACATTTTTAATGCCACTTTGGTGCATGGAAATAACATCCATATATCCTTCTACCAAAAAACAGCAGTCTTCTTTCTGAATACTTGCTTTTGCTTGATAGATTCCATAAAGTACATCGCTTTTATGATATATGAGCGATTCGGGAGAGTTAATATATTTTGCTACTTTCTTGTCGCTACTCAATGTGCGGGCACCAAAAGCTATTACTTTACCATCGAGAGCCTGAATGGGGAAGATAACGCGACCGCGGCATTTGTCTTTGAGCACACCTTCATCAGTTCTCAAGCAAAGACCGGTTTCAATTAAGAAGTCCGGATTATATCCCTGCTTAGCGGCTTGGTCTGCAAGAGCCGTACGTGCTTGTAAAGCATAGCCTAAAGAAAATGTGCGAATGGTATCATCACGTAATCCGCGGTTCCTAAAATAACCTAATCCGATAGATTCGCCTTCGGTTGTATTGAAAAGGTTATTTTGAAAAACGTCACAGGCCCATTTGTTCACTATAAGCAGGCTGTCGCGCAAATTGTTTTGTCGAACATCTTCAGCAGTCAGTTCTCGCTCTTGAATTTCGATATGATATTTTTTGGCCAGCCAACGTAGGGCTTCAGGATAAGTCATCTGCTCATGCAGCATCAGAAAATGGGCAACATTTCCGCCTTTGCCACACGAAAAACATTTGCATATTCCTTTGGAAGGGGATACCATGAACGACGGAGTCTTCTCGTTGTGAAAGGGACAAAGTCCTTTCCAGTTTGTACCTGCTTTACGCAAGGTTACAAACTCTGAAACAACCTCCACAATGTCGGCTGCGCTCATAATACGTTCTATGGTTGTCCGGTCAATCATAATTATGAATGGCAAAATTACAGAAAAGCTTTTAGATGAGCTTTTCCGCTCAATAGAATTATTTAAAACGGCATGTTTTTGCAATTCGGCGATGTATATCTCGCAAAAATGCAGTAATTTTGTGGTGTTTAAACAAATATTTTATGACTAAGAAAAGTGCTTTACAAATAGCAAGAGCTGCTTACAGCCCTAAACTTCCGTTAGGACTGCAAGGTAATGTTAATGTTAAAGAAGGTGAGCCGACACAGAGTGTCTCTGACCAGGAAGAAATCAAGAAACTTTTCCCAAACACCTATGGTTTGCCTTTGGTAGAGTTTGTACCTGGTGAGGCCAAGAGTTTTGCACCGATGAATGTAGGTGTAATTCTCTCCGGTGGACAGGCCCCTGGCGGTCACAACGTAATCAGTGGTATCTTTGATGGTATTAAACGTCTGAATCCGGAGAATCGTTTGTACGGTTTCCTATTAGGTCCTGGTGGTTTGGTTGATCACAATTATATGGAACTGACTGCTGACATTATAGATGAATATCGCAATACCGGTGGTTTCGATATGATTGGTTCAGGCCGCACTAAATTGGAGGAAGTTTCACAGTTTGAAAGTGGCTTGAAGATATTGCGTGAACTCAATATTAAGGCCCTTGTCATTGTAGGTGGAGATGACTCAAATACCAATGCTTGTGTTTTGGCAGAATATTATGCTGCCCAGAATGCCGGTATTCAAGTAATCGGTTGCCCCAAGACTATTGACGGCGATTTAAAGAACGATCAGATTGAAACAAGCTTTGGCTTCGATACGGCATGCAAGACTTATGCTGAGGTAATCGGTAATATCGAGCGCGATGCCAATTCTGCAAAGAAGTATTGGCATTTCATCAAGCTGATGGGACGTTCTGCTTCTCATATTGCATTGGAGTGCGCATTGGAAACTCAGCCCAACATCTGCTTAATCTCTGAAGAGATTCAAGAAAAAGGTTTAACTCTTGACGAAATTGTTACTGATATAGCTCAGGTAGTTGCTGCTCGTGCTGCAGAAGGAAATAATTTCGGTACCGTACTGATTCCTGAAGGACTGATTGAGTTTATCCCTTCTATCAAGCGCCTTATTGCAGAGCTGAATGATGTTCTTTCTTCCGAGGCTTATGTAACTGCACAGCCCGAAGACCGCATCGCTTGGTTGTTGGAGAACCTGAGCCAGGATAATGCAGCCACTCTGGCTTCTCTTCCAAGAGTATTTGCTGATCAATTGACCGGTGAGCGCGACCCGCATGGAAATGTGCAAGTGTCATTAATTGAAACCGAGAAGTTACTTTCGTCTATGGTTGCACAGAAGTTACAGCAAATGAAGGCTGCTGGAGAGTATAAAGGCAAGTTCTCAGCACTTCACCACTTCTTCGGATATGAAGGTCGCTGTGCAGCTCCCTCTAACTTCGATGCCGATTATTGTTATTCTTTGGGTGTAAGTGCCTCACAACTGATTGCCAATGGTAAGACCGGTTATATGGCTATCGTGAAGAACACCATTGCACCTGCTGAGCAATGGATCGCAGGTGGTGTACCCATCACGATGATGTTGAATATGGAGAAGCGCAACGGTGCCATGAAGCCCGTTATCAAGAAAGCTTTGGTAGATTTGAACGGAAAGCCCTTCAAGACATTCGCTGCACAGCGCGACGAATGGAAGAAGAACACTTCTTTCATCTATCCCGGTCCTATTCAGTACTTCGGTCCCAGCGAGGTATGTGATCGCACGACTGTAACATTGCAGTTGGAACAAGCTTAAACCCTTTTTTAGTTTGAAATCTATTTACTAATCTCCTCTAACTTGCTTGGAGGAGATTAGTTTATAACAACTCCGGTAGAGTAGTGGCAAAAACATCGAGCAAGAAGCGTAAAAAGAAACGTTCACGCAAATTTCCCCACAACATTCCCCATTGGGCTTTATGGGTGGGTGGAATTTTCATTGTGTCAGTCTATGTTTTTGTCTTCTATTACTTCTTTGTCAGTCCTTATTCTTTCCGTTGGAAAGGTATTTTCGGTAATAAAGGTTATCCGGCAGGATATTCCATACATGGAATAGACATTTCTCATCACCAAGGAGAAATTGACTGGGATCTGTTAAGGAATGCTCAGTTGTACGATACGCCTATTCGTTTTGTTTTTATGAAAGCCACCGAAGGAGTGGACTTTCTCGACGAGAATTTTAATGATAATTTTTACCAAGCACGCGAAAACAACTTCATCCGAGGCGTTTATCATTTCTTCCATCCGAAAGAATCGCCCGAGGCACAGGCTCGTTATTTCTTAAAACAGGTTCATTTGGAGGACGGAGACTTACCTCCTGTGTTAGATTTCGAGAAACGTGGTACGCTAACTCCCGATCAAATTAAACATGCAGCTATCGCTTGGCTGCGAGTGGTTGAAAATCATTACGGAGTGAAGCCCATCATTTATACCAATTATGATTTTAAGTTAAAGTACTTCAGCGATAGCATTTTCAACCAATATCCATATTGGATTGCTCACTACTACGTTGATACGCTTCAATATACCGGCCCATGGAAGTTCTGGCAGCATACCGACCGTGGTAGAGTACGCGGAATCAAAGGCTTCGTAGATTTGGATATCTACAATGGTTCGATGTATGACTTGCAAAGATTCACCATTGGGCGTCATGAAGAAGAGGAAGAACTCTATCTTGAGTCTGATTAATCTTATATTGAGTGATGTGAAAAGATCTGTCTTGCAACCCATCATTATTTTTTTTGTTACAGCCTGCTGTTTCGTGGCCGGCAGTCAGTTTGCATATGCCGAGAACTCTCCGTTTAAAATGTTGCTGCGTCTTTGGCCGTCTCATCATCAGAATGACACATTAAGATCAGACCTTCTTCAGGCCCTTCAGGAGTATCCGAAACTGTGGGATGAGGTTTGGCTGTGCATGGAAACCACTACGCTCGACGAGAACAAGCATTTGCAGTCGGCAAAAAGGATGGCCAGCCTTGCGAAAGACTTGAAAAAATCCGGATTAGGCGTTGCCATTCAGGGAATAACCATTGGTCACGGTGATAGTTTCGAATTCTCGAACAGCGAAACCATTCCGCAGGATTGGACAACCGTTATCGGTCCTAACGGAGAGCAAACCCACATGGAAAATTGTCCTCGTCAGGAAGCGTTTCTTCAATATTTGGAACGCACATATGCTGCGTATGCCGCGGCATGTCAACCTTCGGTCGTATGGTTGGATGACGACCTGCGCATCAACCATCATGCTCCTGCACCGATGCTTTGTTTCTGTCCGACGTGTCTTGATGCTTTCAATCAGCAGTTCGGCTGCCACTTCGATAGAGAATCCTTGGTCCGTCAACTCAACGAAAATACTCCTGCCTCCATCATTGTCCGTAAGAATTGGATTCGATTTTCACAAGAAAGTTTGGCCCTCGTGGCTCGCAGAATCTCCCGTGCCGTCCATCAGGCATCGCCCCAAACTCGGATGGGACTGCAGCATGCCAATTTCCATCGTGAATTGATGGAAGGATATGATTGGAATCTGATTTTTGAGGCTATGCGTGCTGAAACAGGCCTTGAACCGGCTTCGCGACCGGGTAATGGCTTCTACCAAGACCATGACCCGCAGGGGATGATCGGTAAAGCTTACGACATGGCCCGTCAGGTTCGTCGGTTACCTTCCGGTATCAGCCAAATTGCGGCTGAAGTGGAAGGTTATCCCCATCGTGCCACCGGAAAATCGCCTCACGGACTTTGCGTAGAGTCGCAGCTTTACTTGGCATTGGGTGTCACCCAACTTTCATACGCCATTATTTGCGGAGCCTACGAGCCCATGGAGTGGTATAGCAGTCATTACTTCAAGGTATTGAACCAATGGAAGTCTTTTTATGAAACCTACGCCAGTTTTAACCTCCACACCGAGCCCGGCGGACTGAATCCTTACATCAGTCAGCAGCAAGTCTTGCGTTGTGAGCCCAATATGCCCCCCTTTGCGTGGATCACCACCCAAGCGCAGTCTTCCACTCCCGCGCTTTCCACTCTCGGACTGCCACTTTGTCCTGATGCCCGACGGCCTCAAGCCCTTTTGTTGGATGCCGAGGCTGTGCTCGGCTTGGGTGAAGAGGAGGGGCGCGAACTTTTTACCCATCGCGGCATCTTGATCGACCAGGCCGGATGGAGTCAGGCTGTGCAACGCGGATTTACGGCCTCCCTTAAATCCACGGAGTGCTCTTTACCGTTCTATTTCTATCTGTCGGAGCAGGGGAAAGGCCGTGTTGCCGTAGTATCTTCCTTTACCACCGAACTGACAGGTGGCGAATGCCGGCAATTGCTCGCTGCCGCCGATTGGTGTGCCAATCATCAGCTGCCCGTCATCCTTGAAGATCCTTGCCGAATGATTGTGGTGCCGCGAGTGACTTCTACCGGCAGTTTGCGATCCGTATGTCTGCTCAATCCCAGCATTACCGATGCCGAATCAGTCTCCCTGCGTCTGCGAGGATGCGCTGACGCCCGTCGTTTAGTGTGGCGTCAAGCCGGTCGACGCGACTGCCGCCTGCGTTTTACCCGTCAAGGCGATGAAATATGTGTCAAAGTGCCTTTGGTGGAGAAGTGGAACACCGGTTATATCGCTATCATATAAATAAGGAATACGAATATTTTCATTAAACAACAACTGAAATGGCAATACCATTGGCTGAACGGCTACGTCCGAACTCTTTAGAAGAATATGTAGGTCAAAAACATCTGGTAGGACCTGATGGCGTCATCCGAAAAATGATCGATAACCAACGCGTTTCGTCTTTCATCATGTGGGGACCTCCCGGTGTGGGAAAAACTACGCTTGCCCAAATCATTGCCACTACGCTCAACACCTCGTTTTATACCCTCAGTGCCATCAACAGTGGGGTTAAAGACGTGCGCGAAGTCATTGACAAGGCCCAGAAGAATCGTTTCTTCGATTCGCCAACTCCTATTCTGTTCATCGATGAGATTCACCGTTTCAGTAAATCACAACAAGATTCCCTCTTGTCAGCTGTTGAGCGCGGCATCGTCACCCTTATCGGAGCCACCACAGAGAATCCTTCTTTCGAGGTGATACGTCCCTTGCTCTCGCGATGCCAGGTTTACGTGCTCAAAAGCCTTACCGACGACGATTTAAACGAATTGATCCGCCGAGCGCTGACTACCGACCCCATTTTAAAGGAGCGTAAAGTGGAATTGCGCGAGACCGACGCCATTTTTCGTTATAGTGGCGGCGACGCACGCAAGCTGCTGAACATTTTAGACTTGGTGTCCAACTCATTTGCCGATGACGAGACCATCGTTTTCAGTAATGAAGTGGTCACACGACAGTTGCAGCAGAATCCGCAGGCTTATGACAAGGGTGGAGAAATGCACTACGACATCATTTCAGCCTTCATTAAGAGCATACGAGGCAGTCATCCCGATGCGGCACTCTATTGGTTGGCCCGAATGGTGGCTGCCGGCGAAGATCCCAAGTTCATTGCGCGCCGATTGGTCATCTCGGCTTCCGAAGATATAGGTCTTGCCAACCCAAACGCCCTCTTAATGGCCAACGCCGCCTTTGATGCCGTGCAGAAAATAGGCTGGCCCGAAGGCCGCATCCCCTTGGCACAGGCCACCGTCTATCTGGCTTCCAGTCCTAAGAGCAATTCCGCCTATTTAGGAATCAATAAAGCCCTTTCGGTAGTGGAACAAACCGGCAATCAACCCGTTCCCCTCCACCTGCGCAACGCTCCCACCCAGTTGATGAGCGACTTGGGCTATGGCGCCGACTATCAATATCCTCACGATTATCCCGGACATTTTGTGCGCCAGCAGTATATGCCCGATGAGTTGACCCAACTTCGCCTTTGGGAGCCCCAGGACAATCCGGCCGAACGCAAGTTGAGCGATTATTTAGGTCGCATTTGGGGCGAACAACCCTCTCCCGAATCATAAGTAGATACTTTTACACAATCATACAATGATGAAAACGATCCTGAAGAAAGCATTTCACCGCAAAATGTCTTTATCCATGAGTTCCGTAACTCCTTTTTTGCGCCGACAAAGCCTTCTGTGGCTCTCGGCAGCTCTATTTCTTCCGCTATATGCCGATGAAGTAGAGAGCGAAAAAGCCTTTATTCGCGAAAACATGGAATTTGCCGTTCGTCAATACGAATTGATGATGCAACAACCCACTACCGGCAACGGCAAGAACTGTATGCCACGCACGATGAACAGCAGCGGCGCCCTCAGCAAGACCCATATCTACGAGTGGACATCCGGATTCTTCCCCGGCAGCCTGTGGTATCTTTATGACTTTACCCGTCAGGAGGCTTTGGCAGACTCTGCTCGCGCTTACATGCAACTGCTGGAACCTGTTAAGAAGTATACCGGCAATCACGATGTGGGTTTCATGATGTATTGCAGTTATGGTAACGCGCTGCGCTTTGCCCCACGGCCCGAATACAAGGACATTTTAGTTGAGAGCGCTCGCTCCCTGTGCACGCGCTTCCGTCCCCAAGCCGGAATCATACAGTCGTGGAACGGATTTCGCTCTTGGCACGGCGAGCAAACCTTCAAAATGCCGGTTATTATAGACAATATGATGAATCTGGAACTCTTATTTTACGCTGCTAAGGTGACCGGCGACGAAAAATTCAGGCAAATCGCCATCAGTCACGCTGATAAAACTTTGAAAAACCATCTGCGCAAGGACTATAGTTGTTATCATGTAGTAGCATACGACGACCAAACCGGTCGTCCTATCAAAGGTGAGACCGCACAAGGATATTCCGACAACTCCACTTGGTCTCGTGGACAGGCGTGGGGCATCTACGGATTTACCATGACCTATCGTGAGACCCGTGACAAACGTTACCTGAAAGCTGCTGAGAAGGCTGCCGACTTCTTCATAAACCATCCCAACCTGCCGTCAGACATGATTCCTTGGTGGGATTTCAATGCCTATCAAAAAGGATACACTCCGGGAGTGCGGTCGAATGCCCGCGTCTTCACGGCCAACTATCGCGACGCCTCGGCAGCTGCCTGCGTAGCCTCTGCTTTGTTGGAGTTAAGCGGTTATGTAAAGGCAAAAAAGAAGCAGGAGTACCTTCAAGCGGCCAAAACCATCCTCCATTCCTTGGGTAGTGAGGCTTATCGTGCGCCTTATAAGAAGAACGCCTACTTCGTACTGATGCATTCGGTGGGTTCTATTCCTCACAAAGCCGAGATGGATGTTCCTTTGGTCTATGCCGACTATTATTTCATCGAGGCACTCTATCGTTACCACCGCATACTCTCCGGCCAGTCGGCTTTATAATCTATTTCTCCTTGCCCAATCGCTCATTAGAGGTTCTGAGTCATCCTTTGATTCTGAACGGATTGTCAGAAGACAAAAATACGTCTTCTTAACGCATCACCATCTAATGACCGATTGGGTTTTAATTTTCTTCCTTGACAAATGGTGTCTGCATTTTGTTGGAACAACCCTTTGTCAGAGTAGCAAGGTGCCTCATTTTTTCAATTTAGTGGTTTTGCCAGTATAGCAAAATGCCTCAATGGGTCAAAACAGATATTATGCCATGCTGGCAAAGCCACTCATTTTATCAATTTAGAGGTTTTGCCATGCTGGCAAAGTGCCTC
>CALZOH010000096.1 GCA_945827465.1 uncultured Prevotellaceae bacterium | reverse complement strand
TCGGAGGTGGTCCGAAGTAGGTTTTGAAATCGGAAAGTCACTTCGGAGGTGGTCCAAAGTAGGTTTTGAAATTGAATTGTACAAACGTACGTTGGAGTTGACTATTGAAGAGTTCCATGGCATTCACCTGCGCCAACGCCCCGTCTTCATCTTCCTGCAGCGATATTGGCGGATGGGAAATAGTCGCTCTGAAGACGATTCTTATCTCTACAAACAAATGTAGAGAACTGCTTTACAAAATAGAATATTCTTCCCAAACAAATGAATAAGAATTCCTCAAACAACATAAGAGTAGCAAAAAATACACTATTCCTCTATCTGAGAATGATAATAGTGATGATAATTACACTATATACGACACGTGTCATTCTTAACATTCTTGGTTTTGAGGATTATGGCGTGTATAATGTTGTGTGCGGTTTCGTCAGCATGTTTGCCTTCCTCAATACGAGCATGAGTAATGGAATCCAAAGATTTTTTAATTTCGAGTTAGGTAAAAATGGAGTGAATGGCGCTAGCAAAGTATTTAATACCGCTATTCTTATACAATTTATACTAGCAGTAGTAATAATAGTACTTACTGAAAGTATTGGTATTTGGTATCTTCACAACAAAATGGTCATACCAGATGAAAGAATGTTAGCAGCCGAATGGATATTCCAATTATCGATACTTAGTTTTCTATTTATTATAATGCAGGCTCCTTTTACAGCTGCCATCATGGCTCATGAACGGATGGACTTTTATGCCCTTGTTAGTGTGTTGGATGCAGTTTTAAAACTAGGTATAGTGTTTGCAATTCCATTTTTTCCTGGAGATAAATTGATTGTATATTCTATTCTGTTTGCTCTTATTAGCGTTTTGAATTTCATTATATACGGCTACTATTGTAAAAAACAATTCTCGGAAATAACGCTAAACAAACAATTTGACAAAACTCTTTTCCGTTCGATGTTGGGTTTTTCGGGATGGAATATCTTTGGTTCAATCAGTGGTGTAATGAAAGAACAAGGTATTAATCTAGTGTTAAATCTGTTTTTTGGTCCTGTGGTAAATGCAGCAAGGGGGGTTGCACATCAAATTAATGCAGGGTTACAGAGTTTTGTTTCAAATATTACCACACCTGTACGTCCTCAAGTGGTTCAATCGTATGCACGAGGTGACTATAACAGGACTATGAAACTTACATTTAGCGTTAGTAAACTTAGTTGCAGCTTCCTTTATTTGTGTTCACTGCCAGTTGTATTGGAGATTAATTATATCCTACATATATGGTTGGGCAACAATATACCCGAGCATACTGACACCTTTGTGGTTATTGTGATTCTTATTTCTTTCATAAATAATCTCAATGCAGCAGTCTCTGGTGTTATACATGCAAGTGGCAAAATGATGGTATATCAAACTGTAACTAGTTTTATCTCCATTCTATGTATTCCTGCGTCTTACTTTGGCTTGAAGTATGGATTAGCTCCGGAATTCGCTTTGCTGATGGTTTTCTTATGGACATCATTGGCTCAGGTTGCAGCATTGTTTATTTTAAAGAATATAGTAACGTATTCAATTACGGATTATGTGCGAAAAGTTCTACTTCCGATAATAATTCTAATCCTTGTTACATTCTGGCCATCTCTGCTTATACAGAGTTTTATGAAAGAGGGTATTCTTCGCCTATTTATAGTGGGATCTGTGAGCGTAATTGTGGTCGCTTTGGGTATTTACTTTATTGCGCTAAACAAGTCAGAAAAGAGTTTGATAAATTCATTTCTTGCTAAATTATTCACTAAAGGATCTAAGACAAAATGAAAGATAAAAGAATAGGTTTCTTGGATGCCGCTAAATGTATCCTTATTTGGTTAGTTGTATTAGGCCATATTTTTGAACGATATATGGTCGAGGGATCTATGCAAATGTCAGCTTTTAACTTTATTTTTTCATTTGCGATGCCTGCATTTATCATTATATCAGGTTACTTCACAAATGCAGATAGACCATTAAAGGGGCTACCAAAACTTTTTGAGACATATATTGTTTTTCAATTATTGCATGCTGTTGTTGATTTTGACTTTTCTCTGGTAAGACTCATTTTCTATCCCAAATGGACAATGTGGTATTTAATGAGTCTGATCTGGTGGAAAGTAGCCCTATATATCTTAAATAGATACAGTAAAAAAAATTTATTTATAGTCGTTGCGATTCTCCTATCCGAACTCGCACCCTATATCAAAATTCCTGTATATCTACTAGCTATTGAGAGGTCTATATCATACTTCCCGTTCTTCCTTATAGGCGTCTTAATGAGAGATTTTGATGTAGAACGAATAAGGCAGATCAAAACCATTCGAGCAGCCTCATTAGTGATTATCATTATTTCAATAGTAGCATCTTTACTCAACCCTATAGAAACAAGATGGCTTTTTAATTGGAACTCTCTATACTATGATATGCCAATTACGCTTTCTGTGGCTCCTTTGGTCAGAATTATCGCGATAATAGGGTGTTCAATTATTGCAACAAGTGTAATTATCTAAACTCCAGAAAATTTCACTCTACTTCGGCAAGAAGGAAAGAATAGCCTATTTTACTATATGTGGCATTCTATTCTCCTAACCATTATTTTTGCTTTCATACAATACTTTCACATTTCAATCGGCTTCATTGGGTGTTTAGGATTGTGGTTTGCTCTTATTATTTTACTCATGTTAATGACCCGAATAAAGTTTTTTACAATTCTTTTGACACCATATACGTATTACAAGGCAAATTTTTAAATTTATGAATATAGCATTACTTACTGCCGCAGGTAGCGGTATGAGAATGGGACAAGACATCCCTAAACAATTCATGACAATTGATGATTGTCCAGTGATTATCTACACTATGCGCCCCTTTCAGGAGCATCCAGAGATTGACGCAATAGCGGTAGTCTGCCTTGACGGATGGGAAAAGACTCTTAAAGCATACGCCAATCAGTTTGGCATAACTAAGCTCAAATATATTTTCCCTGGAGGAGCGAGCAACCAAGGTTCTATTCATAATGGACTTATGGGACTGAAGGAAGCTGGCTGTTCAGATGAGGACATTGTGCTAATACAGGATGGTGTGCGTCCTCTTGTATCCGAGGATATTATCACAAACAATATTAAGGTCACTAAAGAGTTTGGTTATGCAATAACAGGCTTAAAGTGTAAGGAAGTAATCATGGAGTTCCGTCCAGATAATGAGACTTTGGGATACATGCCTATCCCTCGTGAACGCCTTGTGCGCACACAGACTCCTCACTCTTACAAGTTGGGTGTAATCTTGGATATCCATAAGAAAGCAGAGGAACAAGGTCTCGACATGGCCGCCTCATGTGAACTATCGGCAAAGGTGGGTGTAGATGACCAGCACCTTGTCCTTGGTAACGAGAAGAATGGCTTGAAACTTACCAATGTAGAAGATATTGAGCTCTTCAAGGCTCTTAAACATGTTTCAAAATATCCTTGGCTCAAATAATATGGCATATATTGACGATATAAAAAATGCTGCAAGTGTAGATCTTCCTTGGGAGAAACTCTCAGGGAAGAATATACTTGTGACTGGAGCAACAGGCCTTATTGGTTCTTGTGTAGTTGATGTCCTCATGAATCACGAAGGACAAGACTACCATGTTTATGCATCCGGTAGAAATGAGGAACGCGTAAAACAGCACTTCTCGGAATACAGAAAATCTCCATACTTCCATTTCCTGAAGTATGACGTTACAGAACCGTTACAGTCGGATAAAGACTTTCATTTCATTATAGCAGCAGCCAGTGGTGCCAACCCGGTGCTCTACAGCATAGATCCAGTTGGCGTAATGAAAGGCAACTTTTGTGGCGTTGACAATCTGCTGGCTTACGGAGTTAAGCATAATTTGGAGAAGTTTGTTTATGTATCTTCTGGTGATGTATATGGCGAAGGCGATGGACGAGTATTTACAGAAGACTATAGCGGTTATGTAAATCCATTGAATCTTCGCTCTTGCTATACGTCAGCAAAGAGAGCAACAGAAACACTCTGCATCTCATACGCACACCAGTATGGAATAGATGTTAGCATAGCTCGACCTTGTCATACATACGGTCCTCATTTTACAGAGAGCGACACTCGTGTATATGCACAGTTCATACGCAACATTCTTCGTGGTGAAGACATTGTAATGAAGAGTACAGGCGAACAGTTCCGTTCTTGGTGTTATGTGGTAGATTGCGCTAACGGTATAATGCATGTGCTGCTTAAAGGAACAAATGGAGAAGCCTATAATATTGCCGATGAGGGTTCAAATGTGACCATCAAGGAACTCGCAGAAATGATTGCTAAGATTGGAGGCAAGAAGGTAATTATAGATCTTCCTTCTGATGTTGAGAAAAATGGATTTAATGTGGTTTCGAAAGCTGTATTCTCGACAGATAGATTACAATCGTTAGGCTGGTGTATAGCTGGTAGTATGATAGAAAAATTGAGTTGTACAATAAGTAATATAGAATAGCTATGCAAACAAAAATGCCAAATATATTTAAGAAACTCGCTGATATTCTGCGACACGTTCCTTTCTTAAATACAATTCTAAAGCCGATATATCATAAATTAGGACGTCATTATAGCAATAATAGATTTATGGCCCTTCATACCAATGGCATCCGTGTTTTACAAGAATTTGACAAAGCTCTTGCCGGTGCAAATATTCCATATTCAGTTTATGCTGGCACCTTATTGGGCGCAATAAGGGAAAAAGGCATCTTGAAGCATGATTTTGACATTGATACAGCAGTTTTTGCTGAGCAAGATTACAATAAAGTGAGGAGGGCTCTTGAGAATTCTGGTTTCACGTTATTACGTTACTTTGAAGTGGACAACAGTAAGAGCGGAAGAGAGGAGACATACTGCAAGGATGGCGTTGATATTGATATCTTCTATATATATCGTGACGAGAATGGCATAACCTATAATTGTGATTTTCATCCCATTCAAGGGACGCGTGATTTGTACGATTCTATGCGCAAGCATGGTCGAGTTGGTGTCAGAAAATGTGAGCTACCTGTAAGCCAATGTGTTGTAAGAGCCCCATTCGAGGACATATATGTTAATGTCTTAGTGAATGCAGATGAGTGGCTAAAAGCTCGCTATGGCGTAAACTATATGGTACCTGATCCAAACTTCAAAGATACTGGCAGAGAGAAGAATATATATGAATGGACATCAGTAATGGCGACATTTAACACACTCTAGTATATATCTATAGCATTTTTATTTGATTATTCATATTCTGATTACTATTTATTATCTACAGAAATGAATACTTTATAAAAAAGGAAGGCATAAGTGCATCTGCATTGCCCCCGAAAAGAAAGTTAAAGTATTTTAGAAACATATAACATATAATCATATGCTTGATTTTCCTTTTGAGGAGTCCAGTTTTTGGACAGCCTTGTATTGTATCGTATTTTTCTTCTATTTGACATTAACAAATTTCAAAAGAGGTATAGCCAATATATATAAGGTAAGAATCCCTACTTATAAAAAACAATGTGCGGTATTTCTTATCGCATTTTTTATTATTACTCATTGCTACTCAGGGGACTTTTTCCATTTTATGGAGACGGTTCATAATTATGATTTTACTCCCGGGCAGTATAATTATGGAGAGAAGATATATCTTCTAATCGGAGAATGCTTGAATAGGAATTATTTTTTGTTCAGAATAGCAATATGGGGTGGCTCATTTATCCTATTTTGCTTAACTGCTAAAAGAATGAATATTCCTGTATATTATGCTGCAATTTTCTTAGCTCTTTCATTTTCGATTACATTCTCATACGCAAGAGTGACGGCTGCTATGATGACTTATTATTATGGATTATCATTCTTATGCGTTCCAATGAATAAATCTAAGGTTCTTGGCTATCTCATTGGCTTTGCACTAATAATTTGTTCGACAATCTTCCATAATTCGGCTTTTATAATGGTAATACTTTCAATTTTGGTCTTTATGCCATTGCGAAAGAATTTGGTTGTGCTGATAATCTGTTTAATCCCGTTGTTATCACTCCTTCTTAAAGACTATTTTGAATTGATTTTATATGATGAATCAACAGATGAGATAGTAGCTCGTAAAATGCAGCGTTATTCAGAGCGCGAAATGGATTTTGGTATATCAAGTTATATACTTAATACCTCTAAATATTTGTCATTCTACTTTCCGATTATTATTTGCTTATACACCATTTTCAAATATAAAAAACAGCATATTTCTTATGCTATTTTAAAAATGGGGAAAGTCGTGTTTGGATTGGTTCTTACGTCTACTTGTTTTATCATTTTAGGCCAAGAATTCTTCACCTTTTATTATCGCATTTTATTTATGACGATGATACCCCTCTGCTTAATTTCCACAAAACTTTATTGCGACCAAATTATAAGTAGAAAAATGTATTTGTGGTGTTGTATTCCAGGTATTGTATCTCAAGTCATGTTCTATTGCTATAATCTCTATTGTGAACTTATTTAAAGTGCCATAAAATGCTTTTGTCGATTATTATCCCAGTGTTCAATGTTGAAAAATACGTTGAAAGATGTATTGTGTCATGTGTAAATCAATGTATCCCATCTTGCGATTATGAAATTATTGCTGTTAACGATGGAACAAAAGATAGAAGTGCGGACATAGTGAAGCAACTTATTCCCCAATATACAAATCTTAAACTCATCAATCAATCCAATCAAGGTCTTTCTGCCGCTCGGAACAAAGGAATGTCTATTGCTCAGGGCGATTATATTTGGTTTGTTGATAGTGATGATTGGATATCGACGGACTGTTTAAAAGACATTTTCTATTGTATTAAAAAAGAAAAGCCTGATGGTATAGCTATTTGCGCTGCCAATTGGATACAAGGAAAAGCAATAAGGAGAAATTCTTTTTCTGAGAAAAATTTTAAGTCTGGAGTAGAAATGCTTCATCGAAAAAAGGTGCAAACTTGTGCTCCTTTTACGATTTGGAAGAGACAATTCCTGATAAACTACCAATTGAAATTTATGAATGGTATTTTTCACGAAGATACAGAATTTACTTATAGAGCATATTATTATGCAAACCAAATATCTACTATTGATAAAATCTGTTATTTAGTATATCAAAACCCAACATCAATAACAAGGACATTTAATCCTAAACGAATTCATGATATTGTCAGTGAAGTGTGTAGAAGTTTATATTCATTTTCACAAGAAATAGAAATTGAACATCGTTGCATATATTATGATTTAATATCTATGAACCTTAATACTGCATTATCTATTCTAAACAAACCCTCAGAAGAACTTATAAAGAGTATTAATGAACTTTTTTACATTAATCGCTCACTATATTCTATTCTGCTGAAATCTTCAAAAATTAAATACAAAATAGAAGGAGTTCTCTTTATCCTATTTCCTAAGCATGCTTATGAGATTTACAACCTCCTTCAGAATATCAATTGTTCAAGAATTAAATAAAACCCCATGACCCAATTAGCGTTCATATTATTACTCGTTTGTTTGTTTTTAATTGTGATGCTGTTGATGCCGGGAGTGCGTAATGGTATTGACAATTTGATCAGCAACCGGTATCCTTGGGTAATGGTCGGATATTTTTTAGTGGGCATCATCTGCTATGCCGTTTCATGCTATATTGCAGCTGGCGAAGAAACCCGGAATGCCGAATTTTGGTTACAGAAGACGGGAGATCTCTTCTTGTTGGGCGTATTTTGGGGCGTGATTACCCATACATCGCGTTTTGCAGACCTGTTTAAGAAGAATGTGATTGACGAATTTTATTCCTCCAAACATCTTATGCAGCGGAAGGATATTCAAGATATTTGGCTGAACGTTTCAAAAACGTTGATGAAAGACAAATATCCCAAGATTTCAGCAAGCATTCTCAAGATCATTAAGGACGTATATTTTCCTACGAAAGTGAAAGGCTATTACGACAATTACCAAGTTGATTATCATATTTCCTTTGTCGATGATCAGAAGGAATATATCCGTTCCCTGGAAACCATTTCCTATACCTACAAACAATTTATCAAGACACCGAAATACGAACGGCGTATGGTATGCCGGAAGTCTCAGGATGATGCGCAGGCTCAGCTGAATCTCATTTCCTTTAAGATTGACGGGAATGATGTCACCCAACAAGTAAAACTGTCGCAGGAATATAAGGATGGGAAAATAACCAAGAACTATCAAGCAGAGCTTCCGAAGAAAGATAACGATGATTATCGAATAGAAATCCAACTGGAAAAAATCTACCGTTTCAACGAAGACTTTGACCTGACGTTTTCATCACGCTGCATTACAAATAACCTACAAGTGGAATTGAATTACACGTCGGACTTCTATGCCTATTTGATGCCGTCAGGTGTTCCCGGCAATTTCACAACCACCTTATGCGAACATTATCTCAAAGCTCAGTATAGTGGGGTGATGTTCCCCAAGCAAGGCTTTACGATTCTTCTCCGCAGGGCGGAGGATTTCCATCCCGAACCGTGTGATGAGCTATTCTGAAAATACCGGACTCGAATATAACGTTTAACCGCGCCCTTGGGCGCATATTATTTACCCCCCCCCCTCAATTTATATTATTATGGAATTAAAGTATTATTCCGGCTATCGATTGCCGTTGAACTCTTTCTTGGCCTACCAGAAAGACCTTGTGACACGCATTTTAGATGCTGAAGTCGAGAACTTAGGTCTGACGACGCTTTTCCCTCCTTACCTGGAGAATGTGAAGGCGCTGCAGCAGTTTGTGGATACCGGTCACGGCTCGGCACTCACCAACTCGGTGGAGGTGCTGGACAAGGTGCGCGACCGCCTGCTGTCGGCCTTCATGTCGGCCCTGCGCAGTTTGGCAACCCTTCCGCAAACCCACGAACTCTTTCAACCGGCTCACCTGGCCTACGTGAAGTTGAAGAAGTACACCGGCTCGCAGAACATGGAATACAGCTTGCAGGCTGACAAGATGGACAACTTCGTTCGCGACGCTACAACCGAGGACATCTTGGACGCGTTGGATAAAATCAAGTTGAAGGACTTGTTCAACAACGTGCTGCTGGCCATCCACGAGTGGCGCACGGTTTATCGCAGTCGCCAGGAGGAGCACGGCGTGCGGCTGAATGAGAAGGAAGGATTCTCTTCCGCCAAAGTGCGCAAGGAACTGCAGGCGCAGCTGAAGGAGATGGTCAAGATGGTGAATGCTGTTTACATGACCACGACGGATGCAGAGAAAAAGGCCGTGATTGAGGACTTCATCACCAAGGCCAACGGCGTTGCGGACCAGTATCGCAAGGTGCAGGCCAACCTCAACAAGATGCCGAAGGAGGAAGGCGAAGGCGGCACCACCGGCGCGGAAGACTCCGAAAGCGCCGAGTAGACGCCAATTAACATTTTCATCTGAGCGGGCCGAAGTCGGTTCGGCCTGTTCACCGATGAAAAACATCCCGGCGGAGGTCCGCCCATCGTGTTGAGCAGAAAAAACTGCTCCACCGGAATGCGGCTCGAGGCCGTGCCTTACGGAAAACAAGTCGACGGAGGTCCGCGCACGCTGTCGACACCTTTTAAAACATCCGCCGGGATCCCCATCTGTTAAAATTCATGAAGCAAAATCGCGCCGGAATCTCCGGGTGTTAAAATTCATGAAGCAACGGCGTGCCGGAGACTCCGGGACGGATTTGCTTAGTGGAAATTAATAAATCGCGATTCTGGGACGATTTTGCTTAGTGAAAATTAACTCCCGGAGACTCCGGGAAAGATTTGCTTAGTTGAAATTAACAAATCGTGACTCCGGGACGATTTTGCTTCATGAATTTTAACTCCCGGAATCTCCGGCGTTAATTTTCGTTGTGCAACGGGTCTCGCCGGAAGTCTGGGCTGAGAAAAAAAACAGCACAACGCGCCCGGCCGACATCGGTTCTCACCCGAACAATCCCTCAACAGTCATCCCGGTATTCGGCGCGCAGGCAAAAACAGCCTCAACAGCGCAGAGCGATGTCTCGCGGGCTTTGCCGACGATTGTTGTATGAAATAAGTGATCATCCTCACGGATAATTCAGCTATTATGCCTTTTCGCTCACATGAGGGCGTATGCGATACGCCCCTACACCTGTTCGTTAATTTCATGGATAACACGATGGTTGAACAACGTCCATCTTCCCTGCCATTGAGGGCGTATGCGATACGCCCCTACACCTGTTCGTACGATTCATGGATAACACGATGGTTGAACAACATCCATCTTCCCTGCCATGGAGGGCGTATGCCCTTGCGCCCCTACGGTTTCACGGCGGTGGCGGGCTTGTCGGGGGTGATGGTTATGAAGAACTGGTAAAACATCATTCTATGAATGTACTCTATATTACTGAAGATTATAAAGGCTCAAAGGTGCATCACCAACTGACGGAAAGCATTGCCCAAAGCGGTGTAGACGTATCTGTATTTTCGGTGGTGAGACATGAGAATTATGATCCCCGCGTTGTATCGGCTTCACACGTGTGTCCGATATATGGTTTCCAAGTTCCTGGGCATAAACGCCTGCGGTATAAGTTTGACTTTCGTTTTAAACAGCGCCTGAAGGGAGCCCACTTGCTGCAGCAGGTGAGAGTGGAGGAGGTGGATGTGGTTCATGCTTCCACACTGTTTTCGGATGGAGCGATGGCCTACCGACTCTACAAGAAGTATGGCGTACCTTACGTGGTGGCCGTCAGAGGAACGGATGTCAACTTTTATTTAAGGTATATGCTTCATTTGTGGCCGTTAGGTCGAAAAATCTTGAAGCATGCTTGCAAGGTGGTGTTCATTACGGCCATGCTGAAAGAGAACTTTAAACGTTCGCTTTTTGTCAAGGGATTATGGCATCAGATTGAACCTAAGTGCGTGGTGTTGCCTAACGGTATAGATGATTATTGGTTGGAGCACCAACATTATTCTCGCCATTTATCCACAGCAGAGAAGTTGCTTTACATCGGTGCTTTTGACCGAAATAAAAATGTAACGACACTGATGAAGGCGGTAGAACAGCTACGGAAGAAGCATCCACACCTTACCTTGACCTTGGTGGGAGGTTCGGGCGAAGAACATGAGCGGATAGTAAAGATGTGTGAGGCGCATCCGGAGATGTTTTGCTACTTAGGTAAGATTTTCGATAAGGACCGATTGCGCGATGTGATGAGAGAGCACGATGTCTTTACGATGGTATCTCACTCCGAAACCTTCGGATTGGTCTACGTGGAATCGTTAAGTCAAGGTTTGCCGATACTGTACACGAAAGGCCAAGGCATTGACGGAACTTTTCGTGAAAAGGTGGGCGAAGGTGCCGACTCCCATCGTTGGAAAGATATTGCCCGGCAGTTGGACAGACTGCTGACGAATTATGAAGAATATGAATCAATAGAGAAGAGTATCCGGTGCTTTAGCTGGAAACATATTGCCTCTCAATACAAATTGATCTATCAGGATGCTGTACGATAGGTAGAGCGCTTCTGTTCGGAGTAAACGTGCCTTTAGACTCAAAAATACAATTGTGAAGTAAGCCATTCTTTCTAACAACTTCACTCAACATAACCCATTACTATTTTTATTAAGAATAA